>JBCCDZ010000066.1:0-11679 GCA_039030525.1 Pseudomonadota bacterium
TTCCGTGAAGCCGCGGTCTCTACAGACCCGCCTTCGCTTAGTCAACACCCTTTATCACCCAATATGCAGAAAAGTTGCAGATGCAACCATCTAAGTTTTGGGCCACAAGAAACCGCTGGACCGAGTTACCGGCCCCACATATTCGAGGCATTTACAAACGAAGCCCCCATATAGAGTCTGTTCGGGGGCTTTGGCAAGGAAAAAATTCGCCTGATACGCACATTTCCACAGCGGATTCGTTAACCTTTAAGTCACCCGCTTTGAAAGGCCTTTAGCCACTGCGAATATAGGCTGTCATCGCTTCCGCTTCGGCCAGAACAGCGTCGATTTTATACTTCACCAAGTCACCGATCGAGATGATTCCTATCAATTTACCGTCGTCGAGGATCGGCAAGTGCCGAATCCGCCGGTCGGTCATACGCCCGAGACAGGTATCGACGTCTTCGCTGGGCGCCGCAGTGATGACGCCGCGCGTCATCGCTTGCGATACCGTCATGTCGACGGTCTTCTCGCGATTGCGCGCAAACCGGCGAACAATATCGCGTTCCGACAGAACCCCGCATATTTCGCCGCGATCATCAACGGCGACGATCGCACCGATTCTCTTCTGGTCGAGCACATTAGCGGCTTCGGCCAGAGTCACCGTATCCTGAATTGTCTCAACCGAATGGCCCTTATCCTTGAGAATCGTATCGATCAGCATGCATCACCTCCCTGCGTGTTATATGTATAGATAGAATATAGCACAGCTCAGGCGGGTTGTGAAAATGCTGAACCAATTGTTTCAAACAGAGACAGAATTGGGGTGAATTCTCCCTGAAGTGGCGATTCTGATGCAGCCCCACTTCGCCTTTTGCGCGAATGGCGCTGCAGAATACGCCTAATCTGGCATGGCCGTTGCACTCATCCTTGCAAACGCAACTTTGCTGGAGAGATGGCTCGATGAAAGCGCCCAAATATACGCGAACCTTTTGCATTGGAAGCATGGCCGCTCTGGCTGCCGGTGCGCTGATCTCTGCTGCTCTGCCAGCCAGTGCCCAGGAAGCCAGCTCCGTCTCAGAGTTTGAACGCCCCTACGGGTTTGGATTTGGCGAAGAGTCACGTCCCTTCTCAGCCAATAGCCGCGACCGCCTTGGCAACCGCGTCATTATCAACGGTTTGATTGAAGGCGGCTCGGGTCTCGGCAACGGCTTGTTCACTGAGTGGGGCCAGACCGACGGCGCTGCTGGCATGATCGGCACGGGCACCGCAGTGGGCAACCAGCTCAATGTGATCACCAACGGGTCCAACAATACAATCATTATTGATTCCACACAGATCAATAATGGCGACCAGACAGTCGTTCTGAACGGGGAGCTCGACTTTTAATGATCAACCTTATCAAACTCTTGCCGCTTGCGCGTGCCAAGGCGCCGGCTGTTGCTCTGGCCTCGGCCATGGTCGCAACCGGTTGCATTTCACCGGTCGCGGGGCCGGGCGGCAATTATACACAACCGATTGGCGGCTCTCCCGTCACGGCAAATCCAACACCTTACTCTAAAGGATTGGTTTGCATGGGTCATTATGCACGCCAGTCAGGTGTCCGGGCGCCGCGTATCGCGGTTGGTCGCATCCTCGATTATACCGGCAAAGCTGACATTGAAGGCGGCCGACGGGTGACACAAGGTGGCTCGCTGATGGCCATGTCGGCCTTGGCAAAGGCAGGCGCTGTTCTGGTCGAGCGGTTTGACACATCCGTCGCCGAACTCGACCTGAAATACAAGAATAACAAACTGATCGGCGAAGCGCCAGGCCAGTTTGACAAGATCCACGCTGGATCGATCCCTGGCTCTGATTTCTATCTTGTCGGCGGCATTACCGAACTGAACTATAATATCCGGTCGGTTGGCGGCGAGGCTTTTGTCGGCGCCACCAATGCGGAAGATCCAAAAGGGACCGCCGGCGCGAAGCTGTTTGTGATCAATGTCGGGCTCGATCTTCGTCTGGTCAAAACCGATACGCTGGAAGTCTTTGACGTGATCTCTTACCAGAAACAGATCATTGGCCGCGAGCTGTCGTTCGGCATATTCGACTTTGCTAATGGCAATGTGTTTGACGTCGGCGTTGGCGGACGTGCGCAGGAGCCGATTCAATTGGCCGTGCGCTCTGTCATCGAACGGGCTTCGCTGGAAATGATGGCCAATCTTTATGGCGCACCAAACGCCGACGTTTGTACGCTGACCGAAGGTATCATCTCGACCAATAGCACGACCGGCGATTACACCCCGTTCCGTGCCCCGATTGAAGCCTATAATGGCGGCTCTCGTCAGTCTCCGAACAAATGGCACGATAGCCGTGACAGCGGCTACGAGCTTCGCGGGAGAACATCAGAACAATGATGCTCGCAGCCCTCATGAAACGGTCATCTAAGCGGATGAGCCTGGTTGCATTAGCCCTTGCCCTGGCAGCGGCCAATGCAACCTCCCAGGCGCAAAGCTCCGATGCGACGATAGAGCAGGTTCAACTGGGCGATGTCTGGTCTGACATGCAAGTCGAGATTGAAGACAAAGCCTGGGAAGCGGCCTCGACCTCTTCCGCTGTCGGCAACGCAGCCGCTGGTCTCGTGACCAGTGGTGATGTCACCGTAAGCACCAATCAAATTCTCGATGGCAACGTCATTGCGACCAATCAACTGACGGGCGGTGACGCTGGTCTGGCGGTCGCCACCACCACGGCGTACGGTAATTCGACAACTGGCGGCACGTGGGCGGGCGACACATTTTATCGCGCGGATCAGGTCGCGAATGGCGACGTCGCTGCCAACACGCAAATCGATATTGGCAACGCCAACACTGTCGCAGCGTCGACGACTGCAATTGCCAACGTGTCCGTGCCTGCGAATGAGTGGGGCACCAATTCCGCGTTCCAGACGCAAGAGAGCAATGGCTCTGTCACAGCGACGACAGATGTCGACATGTGTTGTGATGGCAGCTCTGCCAGCTTCGGCACGACCGCAGGCGGCAATGCCGTTTCTTCGACCGGCTCGACCAGCACCAATTTCAATGGCGCCGTGCAGACCACCGCATCTGGCGAAACCATTTCTGCATCCGGTGATGTCTATATGGGCTATGGCCATAATGTGCTGAACGCGACCACCGCGTTCGGCAACTCGGCCACCGTGCACAATGAGTGGGGCTATGCCGTGCTCGGCCGCGACGGCTCAGAAGTCTATCAAGGCAATGAGTCCGATATTGATAGCCAGTCTTATGTCACGCTGGATAACTGGACGGGCTATGCCACGTCCAGCGCTTACGGCGTCGGCAATGCTGCGACGATTTCAAATGTCGGCTCGGACACTGGCCTTTACGCTAATCAGAACAATTACGGCTCGGTCTATAGCAACGCGACCTTTGCTGGTGGCGCATCAGATGGCGGTGCTGGCATTGTGACCTCAACCGCGATCGGCAATGCCGCGACCGCAACGCTGTGCAATATTTGCGGCGACGCCGCGCTGCACGGCCAGACCGCGCAATTCAATTCCGGTTCGATCGTGGCGCAAGGTCGCGCGAGTGTCGGCCAGACCGGCAGTGTTTTCGGATCAGCGACAGCTGTCGGCAACTCAGCCACTTATCAATCAAACGGGGACTGAGGCGGACTTCAAGTCTGCCCTGGTAGACCCCGCCTCCTCGGAGGCGGGGTTGTTTGGTTTTGCGCTGAGGCGCCGTCTATTTCAGAATAAACGTCACTTTCAACACAACGCGGTATTCTTTGATTTCCCCTTTATCAAGAACAACTGATTGATCCTTGATCCAAGCGCCTTCGACATTTTTCAATGTCTTGTTGGCGCGTGAGATGCCCTTTTCAACAGCATCCTGAAAACTCTTTTTTGAGCCAGCGATAATTTCTGTAACGCGTGCAACAGCCATATTGGCCTCCCTTTAGTGTCCCAGGCCTTTATGCCTGAATTTTCAAGGTGCCGCGTCAGGGGATCGAGCGCAAGAGAATGCGCCTGTGGGTTGAAAGGAGATGATCTAAGCTGCGAGCTTGTCAGGCATACCAGAGCCGTCAACAGGTGCCGCTTCGACAGGAATCCAGCAAACGACTTCTGTGCCGCCGCCGGGCTGCGACTTGATGCCAACATTGCCGCCATGCAGCTGCACGAAATGTTTGACCAGGGACAGGCCCAGGCCCGCACCGCGACGATCGCTGGAGGTAAAACTATCAAAGCTCGAAGCCTGATCTTCAGCGGCAATGCCGCGGCCATTGTCTTTGACTGTAAGTTTGGCCGTGTCGCCCATGCGTTCCGCCGAAATGCTCACCTGTCCACCGGGCTCAGTGAAGCGCATGGCATTCGAGACGAGATTAAAGAGGATCTGGCGAATACGTTTCTCATCCGCCTGAATAGTGCCCAACCCGGCTTCGATATTGGCGATCACGGCCACTTCGGTATCAACCGCATTGGTCACGCCGATTGATACAGCTTCATCGATCAGCGTCTTGAGGTCGACATCGCTGATATCGAGATCCATCCGTCCGGCTTCGATCATGGCGAGATCAAGAATGTTGCCGATCAAATCATTCAGATGATTGGAGGCTTCGCAGATCGCGTCGACTTTATCTCGCTGGGCTTCGTTGAGATCGCCAATGCGCTCCATCTGTAAAAACTCACCATAGCCCAGAATGGTCTGGAGCGGCGAGCGCAATTGATAAGACACGTTCTTGACGAATTCCGTCTTGAGACGATCAGCCGTCTGGAACGCTTCCGCACGATCGCGCAGAGCGGTCTCTACCGAACGTTGGGCCGAGACATCGGCAAACGCGATCAGCGTATTGCCATCCGGCAGTGGCTTGGTGACATAAGTCAGGATCGAACTGTCGGCGCGCCGCATCTCACCCGTGGTTTCCTGACGCGCGCCTGGATCGGTGATGTGCCCTTTGATCCCTGTCCACGTGTCGCGATCATGGAAGAGCGGCACGCAGAAATCTGCGATGTCATCATAATCGGGCTCGTCTTTCAGCAAATCCTCTTCCAGGCCCCACAATTCGGCAAAGGCGCTGTTCCAGAGTTTCAGGCGCCCGTCCGATCCAAACACCACCACCGCTTCATGCAAGCTGTCCAAGGTTTTGCCTTGCGTCTTGATCATCGCATTATACTTGGTGCGCAAATCAAGCTCGCTGGTAATGTCCTTGAACAGGATCAGCAGTCCGCCCATTGGGTGACGCTGACGCGTAACTTTCAAAGTCCGGTTATCTGGCAAATGCCACTCGTCTTCTTCGATGCCACTAATATCGAGATAGTAAGACAGCTCTTCCGCACGCCATTTGGCATACTCGGCCTGCGCCGGCAGCTTGCGGCGCTCACGCAAGCGATCGAGCAACTGACCATGGCTCGGCATGTCGAGCAGGAAGCCCTCATCCATGTCCCACATTTTTGCAAAGGCCCGATTGTGGAAGTTCAGTTTGCGGTCGCTGCTGAAGATCGCAACCGCATCCGCGACATGGTTCAACGTCTCGTCATGCGCGCGCACATGCTTGTCGAGTTCATCGCGGGCACGTTCTTGTTCGGTGACGTCGAACGCCATCGCGCCAACACCGCCCGACAGTGGGAAAGACAGAACCCGCATGGCGCGGCGATCGCCATCGATCGCGATGTGACGTGTCTCATCCAGCTCCTTGCCATCCGTGAGAGTCTTGCGGACTTGCTCAACCGCCTTCTCGTCCAACATGACCTGTCGCTCGAGCACGCGATCCAGACTGTCGCCATCGACAGCTTCGACATAAGCGGGGTTCGCCCATTGCAGACGCCCAACACCTGAAATGCGCCAGGCGGGGAATGGCGCCTTGCCCAACATGTCGAGGAAGGCGGTCGGGTCGCGCGCGATCACCTGGCGCGCTTCTTCCAAACGGCCGCGTGCAGAACTTTCCTCCAGGCCTTTGATGGTCGAGTCCGAAATCCAGACGACAACGCGGGCGCCAGCGGTGCGACCGTCAGCTTCCAGGAAGCGTCCATTCTGGCCGATGATCGTCAGGGAGAAAGGTTGGCCCTCTTCTGCCAGCTCGCGCAGGCGAATGCGCAAGGTGGTATCAATGCCACTGGCATCGCGCGCTTCCAGATCTGCGAGGCCTTCAATAATTCGAACAGCGGGATCAAGCGCGACAGCGTCATCGGTAAATCGCAACAGGCTGGCGAGCGCCACAGGCGAGCCGTGAATGCCGGGCGGTGTAATATCGTCAGCTTCGACATCTATGTCTTCGCCTTGCCAGACCAGGATAACGCCGGGGTGCGCGCCTAGCACGGACTTCAGCTCAGCCACGGAGGATTCTGCCTCATTGGCTTTATCTTTATAGCGCTTGGCTGCGCCGCGTGCGCCATCAGATGTTCGCAGCGCCCAAAGAATGAATGCCAAGCCAAGTGCCAATGCACCAACGGCGATGAACAATGGGATTTGGTCAGCCGCGATTTGCATACGATACTCCGTGTCAGCCCGCGAATCACTCACAGGCCCAGTCCTCCAACAGTTAACCGAATGCTAGCTGAGCGTTAAGTCTCGGTTAACGGATCCGTATCTCTTGTTAAGAAATTGAAAGTTTTCGCAGACAAATAGAAAAGGGCTGGAGCTTTCGCTCCAGCCCTTCGAATTGGGGTACACCCACCCAGGCGTCTTATTTAAAGACAGAGCCTTTGCGGAAATGCTTGACCAAAAGGTAGTAGACCACTGCACGATATTTTTTACGTACGCTTTTGCCGTACGTTTCCATCACCGCAGCAATGCCTTCATCAAGCTTAGGCGTGTCTTTGAGTCCGAGCTTCTTGATCAGGAAACTTTTCTTGACCGTTTCGAGCTCTTTCTTCTGACTGGCCGCAACCGTTGAAGAGTCTTTATTGTAGATTGAAGGTCCGCAGGCGATGGTCACTGCGGTCAGCAATTTCATGTCCGGCTTTACGCCGCACTTCTCTTTGAGATCTTCTGCATACTTTGCGATCAGATCGTCACGTTTTCCCATCATACACCTCCGTGGGATCAGACCGCGAAAATATTTTGCGGCCATGAATTTAAATTACGCTACTCAACTTTACGAAGAAACACATCCAGCCGGACTCGTGTGCGCGGTCAAGGCCTGACTACTGTACTGCGTCCATCTGTGTGATCCATGCCTCAATTAACGCCACTCCTTCTTCATGCACAAGCGCGCGACCCAGTTCCGGCATAGCCACGCCTGGCTCATCTGACGCCATCCGAAATGACAAGATGGACGCAGCCGGATCGCCTGGCTGGATGACAACCAATGCCTGGCCCGCGCCGCGGCCTGCAGCCGTTGGATGCTTGCCGACGCCCCATGTCACAGCGTCTTCAATTTGCCAGTCGAGCCACAAGCCAGAATTAGACGCCGAGCCTGTTGCCTTGTGGCAGTGCGCGCAGTTGATATCGAGATAGGCACGCGCTTGCGCTTCAAGCGGCACGGCTGCATCGAAAGCACGCGCCATGACAGGCACGGTGTCAGGCACTTGACTAACAAGGCCGCGTGCCACCCAGTCTTGAATTTGATTGACGCCGTGCGGCCCTGGATGATTCAAGTTGCGCGCCTTGGGCCCAATTGGATGCACGGCGTCGCCATTCTGATGACACGTCTTGCACTGGTTTTTATTAGGCACGGCATAGGTGAAGCCTGGCGCGTCTGGCGCAGCAAGGCCGGGCGCAATTTCTATGCGCTTGCCGATCAGCGCATAGCTGGCTTCGGTCTGATCTTCATTCCAGACATAAGGCATGGCGTGCCAGCCGTCGGCCTTATGCACCAGCAAACGCGTTTCAAGATACTGGTCACCATAAGCAAACGTCTTCACCAGAACCGAACCGACGGGAAACTCGAACACATCATCTTCGCGATACGTCGCACTCGCGCCCTGCGGCACGAACACAAAGCGATGCTTGTCGGCATGGTCTGAGAAGAGCGGATTGATGAGATCATATTTAACCACGCCGCTTGCTGGCGTTCGCCCACTTGCATCTGTGAACAAGCCATAGTCAGCAAGCGTTGGCGCTGGCGCGTCGGCCAGGATCACGTCAATGTCTGGCTGCACGGGTTTTGCGCACGCGCAGATCAACACGCCAAGACAGATCGCAAGCCAATGCTTCATTTATCGTGGGCAAGCTCGACCACAGCCAAGCGCTCTCCCGACGCACTCGCGGGGCGTTGGTCGCTGGGCGAAAGATTGCCTGGATCAAGCGGGTAAGCGCCTAGTCCCAAACTGATAAAACTCACAGTCTCCGGCTCTTCGATTACCAGGCCGAGATCAACCGGCTCGCCCCCTTGCCAGCGGTCAACGCCATCAGAGACAATGTCCGGCAAACTACCGCCCATCAGCATGGCCAGCATCTGCAAATCGCCTTGCGGATCATAGCCGCCATTCTCATAGACATTTTGCGTGATGAAGACGTTGCGCGGCAGCGGGTTGTAACGGTCATCCTCAAACTCCGGAGAGTAAGCGACCAGCAGAACATGCGCCGTGCGATTGTCGGTCAGCGTATTGTCGAAGATCTCAACCTTGTCATTGGCCTGCACGATGATGCCAGTGCCAGATGGCACACTGGCAACAATGTTTCCCGGCGGCGCGAAGTTGCGTGTATTATTGTCAAAGATCTGGTTGCCGAAAATACGCGTCGAGTGACCGCCGACTTTTGGCAGATCCGGCAGATCAAACACGAGTATGCCGCCCGTATTGTTAGTGACCGTATTATTATAGACATCCGCGCGGGTTGAATTCTCGATCTCAATGCCAGCGACATTATATTCTGCCAGGCTGTCGCGCACGACAATATTATCCGACTGTCCAACATAGATGCCGGCGTCGGACGCGCCGCGCACCGTGACGCGCTCGACCAACACATCTGTGCTTTCCACGGGATAGACACCGTAAGCGCCATTGTCTTCATCAACGCCACCCGTCCACTCAATTGTAAGGTCGCGATAAGTGATGCGATCCGCACCTTTCGACTTGATGCCGTCGCCTTTGGTGTCGCGAATGGTGAAGCCTTCAATGATGACATCATCAGACGTAACCAATAGCCCTTCGCCTGCGCCGGTCTGTCCTGAGAAGTCGAGAATGGTTTTGTCTTGGCCAGCGCCGCGTAGTGTCACGCTGCCAACATCAAGCGACAGGCCATCGACCAGTTCAATCGTGCCTTCTGGCAACTCAACCACGCCGCCTTCTTCTGCACCGATCAGCAACGCTTGTAACGTGTCTGCATCGATCGCGTCTTGCGCTTGCGTCACAGCCGCCTCCGTTTGCGCTGGATCATCGCTTGAACCGCACGCGCTCAAGAGCGCAATCGCCGCTCCTCCGATTAAGACTTGTTTCAACACGCTTTTGCTCCCCGTTATGCTTCTTATGGTTGGAGTTTCAGCAATTTGGTTGCGTCTGGCAAGCGCAGACTCGCAACCTTGCTAAACTTCAATCTAAGCAGATCAGCCGTGCGCACGTGCGCTTACATTAGAATTTAAGACCTGTGTGGTTTGAGCAAGATGATGCTCCGCAAGGCCAATAATCTTCCAACAGCAAGTGCGCGCATGTCTGGCGATGCCTGGGCGATCGGAATCGCCATCATCGTCGCCGCTGCGATGAGCGCCGCTTACTTGCTGCAGATCGGACCCGATCTCGCGGATGTCACCACTTTGCTAATGACCAATGAGCGGATCTTGAACGGCGAAACGCTTTACGTCGATGTGCGTGACGTCAATCCACCCTTTTCTGTCTGGTTGTATTTTCCGTACGTCTTTCTGCAGCACCTCACAGGGATAAACGCTTATGTCTGGCTCGGCATGGGCGTCATCGCCTGGCTTGGCGCGAGTATGTTCTTATTGAACATCCTCATGCGCGACGGCCTGGCGCTGCCATCTCAATCTCGGCAGATGGCTTTGTGGGCGATTGCCATTCTCTGCCTCACCATCATGCCCACGCAATTTGCGCAGCGTGAGCACTTTTGCACAATCGCCATTTTGCCATTCTTCAGCTTGATCGGTGCTCGGATGCAAACCTCGTATCGGCCGAGCCTTTCTCTGGCCTTGATGATTGGCGCGATGGCATCGACGCTGGTGATATTGAAACCGCATTATGCGACCGGATTTGGGCTCGTCTTGTGCTGGCTCGCTTGGCAGCGCAAGGACCTGCGGGTCTTGTTCGTTCCAGAAGCTGTCGCGATCGCAGTCCTGGCTCTGGCATATGCTGGAATCGTCTTTGTCGCTTATCCCGCCTTCCTGGATACGATGTTGCCGATCGCGGTCGACGTGTATTTGCTGAAGCGCACAGATTTGAGCTTGCTGCTTCCACTGGTCACGATGTGTGTGCTGTTACCGCTCATCGTCAGCGTATGGATCCGCTCGACCTCGGAAACGCCGATGCACACGGTTGGCGTTTTCCAGCTCGCTGCAATCGGCTTCCTCGCCGCTTACTTTATTATGGGAAAAGGCTGGACCTATCATCTGTTCCCAGCCGCCATTTCTGTTTACATGGCGCTTGCCTTGCAACTCACATTGAACCGAACGGCAACGCGCCGTCAATTGTATCGACTCTCTGGCGGCATTGTATTTCTTCTGTCCGCTCTGTCTGCCTCTCAAGGGTTTCAGCAGCAGATCATTCCAGAGCGCGTCGCGTCGCTCACCCGTCACCCCAGCCTCGTATTGGTCACTCCCGATATCAACACCAGCGTGCCCATCGCGCGGCGACTGCAAGCAGATTGGGCCGAGCGTGATTCGTGTGACTATATCGGCGCCATCGCTGCTGCGAATGTCCATCTGGCCACAGGGCAACGTCGTCTCGTCCTTGAGCAATATGTTACGCGCGAACTCGACCACAAAGCGGCTCATATCGAGCGGGTTCGTCCAGACTTGATCGTTTTGGACAGCAATTCGCGGCAATGGCACGATCTGGTCGTGAACGATGCCCGCATCGCCCCGATCCTGTTGAATTATGAGGTCATCGCAACCCAGGACCACCTGACATATTTGGCCCGTAAAGACCTGCTCTCCAACACAAGGATCGTCAACTGACGCATTCGTCATGTGGCATTCATGTTCGTGTCGGCTATATATAGGAGACGCGTAGAGTGGAGACACCATGATTCGAACTGTATCTCTCGCCAGCCTGGCGATCCTCGGCTTGTCATGTACAGCCCATGCGCAAGTGGATGAAGACGAACTTGTCCGCTTGCCTGGACAAGGCGAAGTGCGCTCGTCCGATTTGCGCGATCGCGCCAAAGCGGATCGACTGAAACCCGGCGCCGGCCTGCTCCTGACTTTTGATAGCAACCAAGATGGTCGTATCAGTCAGTTCGAAATCGATGCGGGAATTCCAATTGCCTTTCAGGTCGCTGACAAGAATGGTGATGGCTACCTCACAGCGCTTGAGCAACAAGATTGGGCGGCACAATTGCCGACCCGCGATGACAGCCTGGCCAACCCGTTTCGGTTCGACCCAAACCTTGATCGCCGCGTCGATCTGGACGAGTTCACCACAGTGATTGTCAATCTTGGCAGCGATTATGCTGATGACAGCTCTGGCGATATTCTGGTCGCTGATTTGAAAGCGCCGAGACCGCGCGGAGAAAGTCGCCGCAATCCGACCGAAGAGGGTCGCGAACGCCGCGGCGGCGACCGCGCGCCCGGACGCCGCGAGTCATCAGCGAATTAGCCCGCCCGCTCAAA
>JBCCDZ010000067.1:0-11617 GCA_039030525.1 Pseudomonadota bacterium
AGATCGCCTGAGTCCACAACAGCTGAAACACATGATGGCCGAAGGGCTGATAGAGATTGCCCCAATCGGGTTCATGCGCGGGCGTACGCTCAACAATGCTTTTGTGGTGATCGATGAAGCTCAGAACTGTACTTATACACAGATCAAGATGCTGCTGACGCGCCTGGGCTGGCATTCGACCATGGTGGTCACCGGTGACCCGGCACAAAGCGATTTACTACCGGAATTGTCTGGTCTCGGCACGGCTGCCGAACGACTAGAAAAGCTGTCCGGAGCGTCGGTCATTCGGCTGCAAGGTCAGGATGTGGTGCGACACCCACTGGTCGCAGAAATGCTGGACGTACTTTAGGCCAGACATGGACGATACGCCGATCATTGTGGAACTCAGCGCGGTGCGGGCGGTCAATGCCGACTACATGACCCGCCGCGCTGGGGTGCTGACACTCAACGACATTGGTATTGATGACAGCATCGCACGGGCACGGATTGTCACGTTTAACGTGTTTAGCGGAGACTATTATGGCAGTGTCCCCGTGCTGCGCCTGGCCACGGCTTATGATCGAGGTCTTGGCGTTTGTTTGTCGCAAGTCGTGGCCGGAAATACCTGCGCGGCCCGCATGGGACAAACGGCGATCGTCTCGCCTCTTTCCGAGCAGCTATTGGAAAACGAGAAAGAAATTGCGTTGACCGCGTTTTTGGTCGCACAGGCCGCATAGCGCAGCATTAAGGTTCCGCATTTAAGCGGAGTCCCAGGACGCTAGTAGACGGCGACCTGGCCGACCACGCTCGGTGTGATCGAGAATGAAAGCTTCGTCCCTTCATTGTTCGCGTATTCGATCCAGCAACCGCTCAGGTATCGACCGCCATATGACGCGATGGCAAAGATGCCGCTCTACAAGAACCTCGAAGGCGTGGATTGGCGCGAGATTGCTGCCTTCTATGACTATGTCCTGATCATGGACCATGATGGTGATATTGGGGGGGCAGCGTCAGACTGGCTGCGGCGAATTCCGATCGCACACGAGCCGATGAGCCCGGCCAGTCCACATATCGCTTTGACCCGCGTGTCTCGCTGACCCGCGTGGCGAGACATTTGGCGACCGGTCCCCCGGAGGAGTTGACGTCGAGTTCTTGTTGTTCGCGCGTGAGGTTCTCGGTCGCATTCGCCAAACCTCTGTGCACATCGGAGCATTGAGCGATAATGTTCATGACAGATGACGCTTAGTGTCGTCGCCCTACCATTAGAACTCCGTATTCTGCTAAATCGATAAAAAGCAAATCTCGGAGGAGATCATGGTTCATTTAACCTGCGGCCTGGCGCAAACCGGCCTTGTCACAGCGCCGATGCCGAATGCCAGCATCGCTTGCACCGAATATCCCCTCGGCGTCGATCAGCAAAGAGTGAAATTATAGATTACAAAGCGCTCGACCATACGCCCCAGCTGGCTCGCTTTCTCGTCACAGCCAGAGCATTTTATTGGATATCCTATCTTGCCAGAAGACATTCACTTTCGCTCACATGACGGTCTCTCTCTATTTGCAAGGTCGTATGGCGATCCGAATGCGCCGCTAACGGTCTTGTGCATGCATGGCCTGACTCGAAATCACAAAGACTTTGAACCGATGATTGCCGGCCTATCGCGAGCGCATCGATTCATCGCCGTAGATGTCCGAGGGCGCGGAAAGTCGCAACGTGATCCGAACCCTGCGCAATACATACCAACAGTCTATGCCAAAGATATGAGCGTCTTACTGGACGAGCTTGGGATTCGGACCGTCGCGCTGATCGGAACCTCGATGGGGGGTTTGATGGCGATGATCATGATGCATGCGATGCCAAATCGCGTGCTCGGGACCGTGCTCAATGATGTCGGCCCGGAGATCAACCCAATGGGGCTGACGCGCATCGCCAACTATGTCGGTGACGTTGAGCCGCTGCCGGATTGGAATGCCGCAGCGGACGCTGTAGCCGTGGCACAACGCGATGTGTTTCCTGACTTTGGGCCAAACGATTGGGCGGCTTTCGCCAAGCGCACCTATCGAACCATGGATAATGGGACGGTCATTCTTGACTATGATCCGGCGATCACTCGCACCGTCGCTAACGTCAAACCGACCTTCAGAAGCCGGTTCGCCATGTGGCGCCTTTTTGCGAAAATGAAGAAACGACCGCTGCTAGTGACTCGCGGGGCGCACTCTGATGTCCTGCATCCGTCCACGGCGGCGCGGATGGTGAAACGTCACAAGACAGCAAATCTGGTTACGATTCCCAATACCGGGCATGCGCCATTATTGAACGAACCTGCAGCGTTGCGAGCGATCGATGCGTTTCTGGCGCAGATCGCTCAAACCGGGGACGCTTGATCTATCAGTTACTCTGCGCTGATATCTTCCGACAGCACCGTCATATTCAAGGCGTAGCTGGTTTCGCCATCGTCGACGTCTTTGTAGACCACCGCCAGGAATTCCGCGCCAAGATAGACTTCAACTGAATCGTCGGTCTCTTTGCGGGCAATCAGACGCAGACCCGGATTAAGTTTTTCTTTCAGATACGCCTCAAGGCGTAGCACTTCTTCGCGGCCCATGGCTCACTCCTAATCTAATCACGCTAGCACATAGCGAGATGCGTGCGCTGTGCAAACCAGCAGGATTGAGAAATCAACAGTCTTTGCAGTGTTATGCGCAGTTAGATCTGGACCGTCAGACGCTCATCCTTGGGATTGACCAACCGCCATAGGCGCGCACAGCCCCACCAGATAAGCTCCACAACAATTCGTGCGATCAAGGTCATGATAATGCCGAAAATCGAGGACTCATTGATAAAGACTCGCGTAACCGCGACGCCTTGTTCGCCAATATCCGGGTTTCGAACCCAGTTCAGATTGGCGAGGTAATTGGCGAAATCATTGACGCCGTTAAAGGCGCTTGGCACGAACATCACGCCCAACATGATCAGCACCAAAACCATAAAAAACGTCGCGATAATCTTTGATGACGCGTTCGAAAGCGACTTGAAAAATATCCACATCTGACTCATCCCTTATCGATCTTATGGGTAGACCATACCGGGATGAGGGATTTGCGCAAAATGCAAATTACTTACTCGCCGCTCCAGTTGGGTTTTCGCTTCTCAGCAAATGCCCTCGGACCTTCAATGAAATCAGGGCCTTTATAGAGGCGGGAGATGGCGTCATATTTCTGCGAAAAGGCATCCTGGAAATTGGCTGTGTCGAGGCCTTTCATCGAGACCTCTTTGGTTGTGCGCACGGATGCCGGAGAGCATTCAGTGATCATACCCGCCCATTTCATCGCTGCATCCATGAGCTCTGCTTGCGGTACAGTCTCATTGACAAAGCCGAGCTCCTTACCTTCGTCCGCCATCACATGACGACCGGTCAGCATCATCCCCATGGCCCGTTTCAAACCAATCTGACGCGGCAATCTATGTAATCCACCTGCCAGGGCCGCGAGCCCGACTTTCGGCTCGGGCAACGCGAAGCGGGCATTGTCGGATGCAATGATCAGGTCGCAAGCCAGTGCGATCTCGAATCCGCCGCCCATCGCCACGCCATTCACGGCCGCAATGACCGGCTTGAACAGGTCATATCGATTGGTCAGGCCGCCAAATCCGCTTGGCACGCGAAACATTTCGCCGCCTTCAGCCTGATAGCGCAGATCATTACCAGCGCTGAACGCCCGATCTCCAGCCCCGGTAATAATCGCAACCCACAAATCCTTGTCGGCCGCAAACATGTCAAAAACCTCGCCCAAATCCCGATTTGCGGGTGGATGTAAGGCATTCATCTTCTTCGGCCGATTGATTTCGACAATAAGAATGTTGCCGTCGACTTTCGTGTTCACGAACTCGCTATCGATCATAATGTGCTCCCGGTCTGTCTAATTTCGCGCTAGGCTATGACCTGACTTAACCGAATCAAGGATGACGTGGCGACATGTCTGACAAGAACGCGCTCGATTTATCATCCATAGATCCGCCCGTGTGGCGGGTAATGGTCAATGATGCCGTCTATGGACCTTATACGATGGGCCAGATGCAAGCCTTCGCTGAAGAAGGCCGTCTGCTCGACTCCTCGCAAGTCGCGCATGATGATGGCGGCGCTTTCTTACACGCACGCCTGCATCCGGAATTGTGTGAGCTGTTTTTGGCCGAAACACCCACACCTATTCAGGATAGTCCGCCTGAACCGGCCAATTTTCTCGTCTCGGTCCAAACCGACGCAGATGGCCGCCGCGCCGTGATTTCATTGCTCAACGAGATCGGAAAGTTCTCAGAATTGATGCCCGGCTGTTTTATCCTGCATGCGACGCAGCCAGTGGTCGACTTGCGCGCGCAGCTTTCCACGTTGCTAGCGGAGCGCGGCCGCTGCGTTATCGTCAATGCAACGACAGGGCAACTGGCGTGGATGGGACTCACATCTGACGCCGACACACATGCCAAATTGATCTGGAAACGCGACTCTTAAGCGGCGATTTCGACCTCTTCAGGAGGCATGGCGGCGATGCCGCGGATCATGTCGGCTGCTTTTTCAGCAATCATGATGGTCGGTGCATTCGTGTTGCCGCCAATCAGGGTCGGCATCACAGAGGCGTCTATCACCCGCAAACCGTCAACGCCGCGCACTTTCAACTCGCCATCGACCGGCGCGTCGTCCTGAATGCCCATCGCGACAGTCCCCACTGGGTGATAGATCGTCTCGCCATAGGTTCGGATGAACGCATCGATTTCATCATCGGTTTGAACTTCGGCGCCAGGCAGGGCTTCGTTCCCTCGCAACGGAGAGAGCGCATCTTGCCCCGCGATTTCGCGCATCATTTTGACGGATTCTCGCATTGTGATGCGATCGCCTTCTGTGGCAAGGTAGTTTGGATCGATGGCCGGGTGCTCAAATGGGTCATTGCTGGCAATCATTACGGTGCCGCGGCTCTCCGGACGCAACTGACAGGAATGGATGGTGAATCCATCTCGCTTATAGTCATAATTGCCATGATCACGCATCATGGCGTTCACAAGGTGCAATTGGATATCTGTTCGATCGAGGCCTTCGCGCGTCTTCAGAAAAGCGCCTGCCTGCAGGAAATTGTCCGCGCCGGGTCCAGACTTTGACATCAGGTATTTGAGCCCGACGGCGAGTTTTTTCAGACCCGCCTGTTTTGAATAGGCCGACGCTTTCTCCGTCATCTCATGAATCACTGTGACGTCCAGATGGTCCTGCAAATTCGCGCCGACATTCTTGCTGTCATATACACAGGTCACGCCTTGCTTGCGCAACACCTCGGCCGGCCCGATGCCTGAGAGCTGCAATATTTGCGGCGATTGTACCGCGCCGGCGCATAAGATGACCTCCTGCGTGGCTTGGATCAACTCAGGTTCAGCCCCAGGTTTTGCGACCGTCTCGACGCCGTGGACTTTGCCGCCATGGAACACCACTTTCGAGACCAAAGCAGTCGACAGGATGGTCAGATTTGGGCGCTCTTTTTCGATCGGTCTCAGATAGGCAAAAGACGCGCTCCAGCGTTCGCCGTCATGAATAGTGCGTTGATAAGGTCCGAACCCTTCTTGCTGCGCGCCATTAAAGTCCTGAGTCGCCTTATGTCCGGCCTGCGTTCCGGCTTGGACGAACATGTCATAGAGGCTGTCCTGCAACGGGCTTTCGCTGACCCGCAACGGTCCGTCAGCACCATGAAACGCATTCGCACCGCCTTCATATCCTTCGGACTTGCGGAAATACGGTAACACATCCGCATACCCCCAGCCGGTCAAACCAGTCTGGCGCCATTGATCATAATCGCGGGCATGACCGCGGATATAGATCATACCATTGATAGAGGATGAACCACCCCAGCCGCGTCCGCGCGGCCACCAAAGCTTGCGATCGTCCATATGTTTCTGCGCCGTCGTCCAGAATCCCCAATTGTGAGGGTTTTCCTGTTTGATCAGGCCGCCTACCCCGGCCGGCATGCGAATCAAGAGGGATTTGTCTTTTTTGCCCGCTTCGATGAGACACACAGATACGTTCGGGTCTTCACTCAAGCGATTTGCCAACACACAGCCTGCGCTTCCAGCGCCTACAATGATGTAATCAAACCCTTTTTTTTGACCCATACGAATACCCTCTGACCCATCTTTTCGGCTCGCAAAACGGCGAGCTTTCTACGCAATGTCAACCATTTGTGAACGCGTCATGGATATTGTCAATCTTAACAAAATCTGAGTGGGGCGACGTCAAATTGGGAGCGGCTATGAGTTCAGCACTCGCAAAACCCGCGAATGACCAGTTAAATGGTCGGGCAAAACCAGATCGTCGACGCCATTATCGCGTGTCGCTGAAACTGAATGGACGGTTCCTTCACGAAGGCGCCGATCACACCTTTTTGACTCAGAATATTTCCTGCGGCGGCGCCTGCGTCGAAGCTGCAGCTGTGCCAAATATCGGCACCCGTATCGTCTGCTATTTCGATGATTTGGGCCGCGTCTCTGGCGAAGTTACGCGCGCGACGGATGATGGGTTCGCGGTCGAGTTTCAAACCCCACAGCACAAGAAAGACAAACTGGCGGATCGCCTCGTTTGGCTCCTTAATTACAAGAAGTACGAACTCAAGGATGAACGCACTTCGCCGCGAAAAGACACCGCAGGCCCAGCCCTCATCACGCGTGCGAATGGCACCAAACTGCAATGCCGCGTGATTGATATTTCGCTGTCTGGAGCGGCGTTTGAGTTTGACGGCCCGGTCCCGATTGTTGGAGAACTCGTTCGCGTCGGTTCCCTTCAAGGCGAGGTGGTTCGCGCCGTGTCGGGTGAGTTCGCCATCAGATTCCTGCACAAGCAGAAACGCCCATCGCAGCGTGGGTAGACTTGAAGTCAACTGCATCTGACTCCATTTAGGACGAACCGCCGAACAGAGGACCGGCCTATGGACCAGAGCATGGAACATAATCCTGATATTGGAGCGCCCCCTCCGGTTTGGACTCGATTACGCTTTGAAGCGCGCGCAGCGGCGGCTGATGAACCAACCATGGCTAGCTATATCGACGCGGCGATACTCAGCCATGAAACCATTTGCCAAGCCCTGGCCTTTCATCTCGCTGAAAAGCTTGCCGGTCCGGAAATGGGGGCGCAGCAAGTCCGACAAGTCATTGCCAATGCCTATGACACCAATCATGCGCTGGTTGAGGCGGCCGAGGCCGACATGCAGGCCACTCTGGAGCGCGACCCGGCGTGTCGCGGCATGCTGCAGCCATTCCTGTTTTTCAAAGGCTTCCTGGCGTTGCAGACCCATCGTGTCGCCAATCATCTCTGGAAACAGGGGCGCGAAACGCTCGCCTTCCATTATCAATCACGCGCCAGCGAACTTTTCGCCGTCGACATTCATCCTGCTGCCACGATTGGCCAGGGTGTGATGCTCGATCATGCGACGGACATCACGATTGGTGAGACCGCTGTTGTTGGCGACAATTGTTCACTTCTGCATGGCGTCACGCTCGGCGGCACCGGCAAAGAGATTGGCGATCGCCATCCGAAGATTGGCGACGGTGTACTCTTGTCCGTTGGTGCGAAGGTATTGGGCAATATTGAGGTTGGCGATCAGGCCAAGATTGCGGCCGGGTCCGTGGTTCTGAAGGATGTGCCTGCGCAGTGCACGGTCGCCGGCGTTCCCGCCAAGCAAGTGGGAGGTCCATGCTGCGAACCCGCCCGGAACATGGACCAGGCCATCCCTGAAGATATCTCGAAATAATTACAGCCGATTGCCCTTGATCTTGTTGCAGCGGGCATGTGCGAGCTGCAAGTTATCACGCGTATTCGGACCGCCCTTTGAGCGGGGAAAGATATGGTCAAACGTCGCCCGCTGCTTCGACCAGACACGCGCATGTGGGGCCTGGAATCGGTTTCGTAGCATCGGGGTCTGACAGAGGGCACAAAGTCCCTCTTGTTCCTGCCACAGCGCTTCAAACAGGTCGCTGGTCGAAACGCAATATCCCTGGCTCAAAGCGCGTCCGGCAGGGTCCAACCGCGCCGGGCGCAAGCGGCAATCACCGTGTTGCGCAACAGGCACGCAATCGTCATCGGTCCGACTCCACCCGGCACAGGTGTGATCGAGCCTGCCACGGCTGCGCAACTGTCATAGTCAGCGTCGCCAACCAGCCGGGTTTTGCCTTCGCCTTTCTCAGGATCTGGCACACGATTGATGCCGACATCAATGACGCAAGCGCCCGGTTTCAACCAATCGCCTTTGACCATTTCTGGGCGGCCAACCGCGGGCACGACAATGTCTGCTTCGCGACACAGCGCCGGCAAATCCGCGGTGCGAGAATGGGCAATCGATATGGTGCAATTCTCGGCCAGGAACAGCAACGCGGCGGGCTTGCCGACCAGGATTGACCGGCCAATCACGACGACATGTTTTCCGGAAAGGTTTTCGCCGAGCGCACTCTTTGCCAAGATGACACAGCCGGTCGGTGTGCAGGGTCTGAGCCCTGGTTTGCCAAGGCTCAATCTGCCCGCGCTGGCTTCGGTGAGACCGTCAACATCCTTGGCTGGGTCGATCTGTTCGATCGCCGAAGCTTCATCCAACCCTTTCGGCAAGGGCAGTTGCAACAGGATCCCGTCGACTTCCGGGTCGGCATTCAACTCAGCGATCAGCCTTTCGACCTCGGATTGCGTTGCGGTGTCAGGCAAGTGGTGATGCAGCGACCGCATGCCGACTTCTTCGGTCAGTCGGACCTTGCTGCGCACATAGACCTGACTCGCAGGATCTTCGCCAACCAGGACCACAGCCAGGGTCGGTTGCTCCGGCAATGTATCGACGGCGCTTTTGACTTTGGCGCGCACGTCTGCCGCAACGATTTTTCCCGAGATGACTTGTGCTGCCATGTCCGATCCGCTCCCATGCTCAACGCCTCGCCTTAGAACGCGCGTTAAGATTCGTCACCCTCCGAGCGGACAAATCTTAGAATGGAATGGCGAGAATGGCGCGCGGTATGAGCCAGTCGCGCAGAAACGGGATGGCCAGCGCCACGACCAGGATTGATAGATCCAGATTTCCAAGCGGCGGGATTACGCGGCGAATGGGGCGCGCGACGGGCTCAATGATCGAAAACAGGAAGCTGTATATGGAGCGCACGGTTTGATTGCGATTGTCGACCACGCCGCCAACCATGAGCCAGCCAAGGATGACATAGATCAACAATCCGATGAAAAAGATGGTCAGAACGGGCGATAGAAAATAGCTATGTAACGCCCAAAGTAGGTCTCTCAACGCTCAGACTCCGTTATTGTTTCATGTCACCTAGGGTGGTTCCGGCTTGCTCGCAAGCGTTCCACTACTCTGTATTGCGAAAGCGTTTGGACTGGGCTCCCACCATGGCGCGCCCTAATGGCTCTGGTAGCAGTTTGCTCAAAGTCGCCAAGCCCTTGTTCACGGCCCCTGGAACAACGACCGGATGCCCGCGATCACAGGCTGCAATCCCTGCCTCAACAACCGGTGCGGCTTCCATCCACATCCAGTCCGGCATCTCATTGGTCTTCTCGCGCGTGCCGTTGACATCGTGGAATTCAGACCAGGTGAAGCCCGGGCACAACGCTGTGCAATGCACATTCTCATATCCAGCCGCTTCCGCTTCTGCATTGATGCTTTCCGAGAATTTGATCATCCCCGATTTTACGCTGGCATAGAGCGTGTGCCCATTCGAACCCGGCGTGTATCCGGCCAAAGAGGCGACATTTACGATACGCCCAAACCCGCGCTCCGCCATGCCCGGCAGCACCTTATGCGTGAGTTCGATCGGCGCGGTGTATAGAACACGAAGGAAGGCCGCCTGGTCTTTCCACTTAGTGTTGAAAAATGTGCCAGGAAGCCCGTAGCCGGCGTTGTTGACGACACCATCGACATGTCGTCCGGCTTCTTTGATTTCCTTCAGGATGGTATCGACGCTATTGGCCCGGGCGAGGTCTTGCGAGATGACCAGAGTCGCGACTTGGTGTTTCTCTTCCAGGTCGCGCGCCAGCTTTTCCATCCGGTCAGCCCGCCTCGCCGTCAAAGCAATATCCCATCCAAGAGCGGCATATTGTTTGGCAAACTCTTCGCCAATTCCAGCTGAGGCGCCGGTGATGAGCATCAGTTTTCGGTCAGCCATGTTCGCGTTCCTTTGCATCCAGTATTTCAATTGATTGTTGTAGATTCTCTCTCGCCTGTAGGGTCCACTGTTCGTGAAAATAGTCCGAGAAGTATAAACGGTCCCGGTTCAGGAAGCCTTTCAGAATGGCGTTCCGCGCCTGCACGTAAATGGGTTCGGGTACAAAGGCATATTCCTGTCGGATCTGATCCTCATAGGCTTTGAACACCCTTTCTGGCGCCGCCAAAATCGACAGATCGATGTCCAGAAATAAAGCCATATCAGCGCGGTCTTCGGTAGCCAGTGTATCCGGGATCACATGCTGCTTTGTGGCGCGAATAATCGCGTCGGCGCGTTGTTTCGAAGTACCAGCCAGCTCTGCAGGCGCCATTTCATTGAGCAGATCAGCGCTTTTGTCCTCATTGTCGCTCGCTTGCGGATCGTAAATCGCGTCATGCCAATACAAGGCCCAAAGCACGGCAACCGGATCATTCAAGCGATCGACAATTTGGTGATAGTGGCCGAGCAAGGCCTCAATATGATCCCAGCTATGATAATGACGTTGGGGTTCGCTATACCGCGTCTTTAAATCGTCGATCAGCAACGCAGATGGCGCAGTCATTCGCTCAAACCCCTGTTTTTCGCCAGACGCGCACTTTGGTCAGGAAAGCCAGCCGCAGGCGCTCTGCGGTGAACCCGACCGCGTCCATATGTGGATCGAACGACCAATTGAGGTAACCCTTATAGTAAGGCTCGTGGAAGCCTTCTGGGAAGTATTCCAGAAATCCGTCAACGCCAGGATTGTCTCCGAATTGGAGGCTGTCTGCGATGATGAATGTGCCACCCGGTTTCAGAACACGCGCGGCTTCTGCCAGCACTTGTGGTCGCACCCGCGGCGGCAATTCGTGAAACAGGTAAATCGATATCAGATGGTCAAAACTGGAATCTGCAAACGGCAAGGCCTCTGCGGCGCCTTCAACCACGTCGACATGCGGCCAACGCTGGACATACTTGCGCGCCGCCTGCGCGTAAGGCGGTGACAGATCGAGCCCGGTGAGCTGGAGTTTGGGCATGGCAGTCATCACCTGAGTCATGAAGCGGCCGGTTCCGCACGCTAAATCCAAAACTTGTACTTTGCGTTGGTCCTGTCCTTGAATCTCTTTGACAAGTTCTGCCAGGGCGATGCGCCGCATCGCATCAGCAGCGCCAGTGAACAGCGCTTCGACCTGATGGTCATAGATTTCGGCGCTGTCATCGCTCAGCCAGCCATCGGTCTGATAATGAAAGTTCTGACGATAATAAGCCGGATAGCGATCGGGGTCAGCCGCCTCACTCTCGCGCACTTCGGCTCCGACTAAGCTATCTGGAAAAGCATCAATTAGGCTCGCATCAATTTCATCGGCAATTGGTCCAAGTAATACTATCGGAGTAGATCGAAGAGCAGTAGGAAGTTCGGACAAAGAGAGCGTCGAAGCCCTTTGGTGC
>JBCCDZ010000068.1:0-11590 GCA_039030525.1 Pseudomonadota bacterium
CTATTGGGGTCGCGGGCAGCGATGGCTTACGTATGATCGCCACGCCGATCGAAGTCATCGCACGTGGACGCAAGCTTCGACCCGCATTGCAACGCCTGTTTGATCTATACGAGACACGCGACAGCGTAGGACTGGTGATTGGGCTACCGCTCAATCTCGATGGATCCTCTGGACCGCGCGTTCAAGCCGCAAAGGCGCTGACACACAATATCCTTTCGCATCGCGACGTTCCCATCGCTTTTCAAGATGAGCGACTATCGAGCGCAGAAGCCGAACGGGTGATGATAGACGCGGATCTCAGCCGCGCGCGCCGCGCGGAATCGATCGATGCATCTGCCGCAGCGATCATTTTGCAAACCGCGCTTGATCGACTGGCCAATAGCAGAGCCTAGCGCAAAACCGCGTTCAGCAACGTATTCATCCGCGAGGCAAATTGATCGCGATGGATTTCCTGGCTGCGCGAGAGGACTTCAAACTCGCTGCCGCGCGACAGCGCCACCAACATGCGCGCCGCCTCAAGCGGTCGGCTTGCGCCGAGGCGTTCCAGCGGGTCGGACAACCAACTTTCCAATGTCCGTGACCAGGCCGCAACCCGCATCCGCATGGCTTCATCTCGTCCAGCGAACAAGACCATTTCATACTCTATGGCTTCGAGACCGGATTGCGCCGGGCTGAGCGTTGTAATCCCACCCAGAAACCGGATGAAATCTTCGCGCGTTTCAACCGGTCTGTGAGTCAGGGTTTCCACCAGGGTGCGCTGATAGTCATCAATGTAGAGTGAGAACGCATCGCGGACGAGATCATCTCGCGTTGCGAAATGATAGGTCGTCGTTCCGGGCGACACACCCGCCACGGCTGCGACGGCCCGATGCGTGACCTTGTCGACGCCCTTATTGGAGATGATGTCCAGCGCCGCGCGCAGAATTCGCTCGCGGTTCGCCCCTCTTGGTGCGGATTTTCTGGGCGATTCGGCCTCAGACATTTGTGTCGCCCCTTTCGCACACTTGTACGATCATTACGGTTTCGTAGTAATTTCGTCAGAACCGTCAACCGAAGTCACACGTGCTGGCTCAAACTTTTTGCAGGCATACACAAAAATATGGAGCAGAATGTTTGAGGCGCAAGATTTCAAACCTGTCACTGAGTCGCAAACCAAGGCATGAGCTTGACCTTTGAAAACGGACTCGCGCATAGTCGCGATCAAGGATGAGGGTTACATGATCTGGTTTATGGCAGCAGCGCTGGGCGGATATGTGCTCGGATCCATTCCCTTTGGCCTGTTGATTACCCGTTTGGCGGGTCTTGGCGATATCAGAGAAATCGGTAGCGGAAATATTGGCGCCACCAATGTGCTCCGTACTGGCCGTAAGGACCTGGCATTGGCGACATTGTTGTTGGACAGCTTCAAGGCTGGTCTCGCTGTTATTCTGTTCGCAACCCTCGCGGGCGATCGAAATGTTGGACTCATTGCCGGCGCGTGCGCGTTTCTTGGCCACTGTTACCCTGCCTGGCTAGGGTTCAAAGGCGGCAAAGGGGTTGCCACTTATGCCGGCCTGTTGGCTTTCGCATCCCCGCTCGCTCTAGCGGTTGGAGCGCCGATCTGGCTCGGACTGTTTGCTCTGACGCGGATTTCGTCGCTGTCAGCGTTGACGGCCGCTGCTTTTGTACCTGGTGGCGCCTATCTTCTCGGTGAGACCCGATTTGCGGCCCTTACACTACTCGCGCTCAGCATTCTAGTATTCTGGACGCATCGCGAAAACATAATACGCCTTCTCAATGGCACGGAACCCAAATTCGGGAGTAAATCCAAATAGCACTCAGACCGGGGGGACTGACAGATAGCGAACGACATGACTGGCTCAGATTAGCGCGCACGTCGCGCGTAGGCCCCGTTACATTCTTCCAACTCATTCGCCGATTTGGTAGTGCTGGCGCGGCGCTCCACGCCCTTCCAACCCTATCGAATCGAAGCCGCGCAACGGCGCCGCCACCAAGCTCAGATATCGATCGCGAACTGCAATGCGTGCGTGAATTTGGCGGGCAAATACTGTGTGCGGTCGAGGAAGATTTCCCGCCTTTGCTGAAGCATTTCACACACCCGCCCCCGGTCTTGACGCTTTTTGGTGACGTTGGCATCGCCAAACGCCGTTGCATTGCCATCGTGGGCGCGCGACAAGCATCCGCCGCGGGCCGAAAACTCGCGCGTAAAATCGCAGAAGACCTTTCTGAAGCGGGATTTGCAATTGCATCTGGATTGGCGCGCGGCATTGACGGCGAAGCCCATGCCGCCAGCCTGCCAGGCGGCACAATTGCTGTTCTGGGAGGCGGTATCGACCATATCTATCCCCCGCAACATGATCGCTTATATGCCGAAATTGGCGAGCGCGGCTTGCTGATCAGTGAGAGTCCATTCGGACATCGCGCCACTGCAAAAGACTTTCCGCGGCGCAATCGCATCGTCACCGGACTTGCGGAAGGTGTTGTAATTATAGAGGCCGCTGAACGATCCGGGTCATTGATTTCAGCGCGAACGGCGCTGGAACAGAATCGCGAAGTCATGGCCGTCCCCGGGTCCCCGCTCGATCCGCGTTCGGCTGGCACCAATCGCTTGTTGCGAGACGGGGCCACACTCGTCCGGCATGCCGACGACGTGATCGAAGCGTTGACACAATCGCCAATTCAGCGACTCGAATCTCCGGATCCACCGCAATACGATCTTGGCTTCGAGCCAGATATCGAGATACCGAAGAACCAGATCACGGCCATCAAAGAGGCCCTTGGACCCACGCCTGTCACAATCGCAGATCTCGCCCGTGCCACCAAACTCAGCGCCTCGAGATGTGCGGCTATATTGGTTGAGCTGGAGCTGGCTGGCGATGCGAAGACTTATGCAGGAGGCTTGGCCACCATTGCCTTGTAATTGCAGCAACCAATTTGCCACATCTCACTGCTATTTAATCTCATTAGAGGCGACGATCACTGGACGCTGAGACGGCCACGGCTTAAGCGATTCTGGAGTTAGAGTGTCGGAGTCGCTTCATGCAGAAATGGCCATGGTTATTACTTTTGGCGACCAGCCTGGCCCCTTCCGGCATTGTGTCTGCGCAAGACGCGGTCATTGAAACCGAAGAAGAGCAGTCGAACGTAATTCTCGATGCGGATAATATTTTCGTCAACGAAGCCGACAATACGGTGGTTGCAGAAGGCAATGTGGAAGCGAAATATGACGGCCGCGTTTTGCGCGCTGACCGCCTGATATACAATCGCAACACCGATCGGGTTCGAGCGACCGGGAATGTCGTTGTCATCGATGTCGATGGTACTGAAAACTATGCAGACGAAATCGAAACTGACCCGAACCTAATTGATGGCTATGCGATAGGTTTTTCGACCCGAATTCCGTCCGGCGGGCTGGCCGTGGCGGAGTCAGCGGTTCGTTCCTCCGAAGGATTCAACGCGCTGGACAAGATCGTTTACACGTCTTGTGAGCTCTGCGACGAAGACGATACACCCACCTGGTCACTGAGAGCACGGCGCGCCGTGCTCAATCAAGAATCGCAAATGATGTCCTATCGTGACGCAGTTCTGGAAGTGGCGGGTGTTCCCGTCTTCTATCTTCCCTATTTTGCCCATCCCGACCCAAATTCAGAGCGTCGGTCTGGTTTGCTGGCGCCGGATTTTGGCACATCTTCCAAGCTCGGCGTGTTCTATCAGCAGCCTTACTATTGGGCGATTTCGCCTTATCAGGAATTGACCGTATCGCCGAAAGTCATGGCGAATGTGAACCCGTTGCTGGAAATCCACCATCGCAAAAGATTTTGGTCAGGCTCCATCACCACAAATTTAAGCTTCACGAACGAAGCCGAGTTTGACTCGGATGGCATGCGACTCGATGGCAGCGAAAAAGAATTTCGCGGACACATTTTTGCTGAGGGCGGGTTCGCTATTCGGCCCGGCTGGAATTGGGGATTTGCGGTCGAGCAAGTCAGCGATGACCTATACACTCGCCGCTATGATATCCAAGGCGAGAATAATGAACGCGGGCTGTATGCCGGGCAGCCGCGTTATCTCCTCAATCAATTGTATACACAAGCACAGAGCCAGAATTGGTACTTTGATAGCGCTTTGCTGACTTTCGAAACCAATCGTGAAGGCGACACGGACGCGCGCCTTCCAAAGGCCCTGCCATTGATGTTTGGCGAGCGTTTATTCGATTTTGGTGACCTCGGCACGCTGGCCGTGTCTGGATCAAGCGCAATCCTGGAACGCGATCTAGGCATCGATAGCTATCGCGCATCTGGCGGTGCGGATTGGTCAACGTCGCGTGTTCTGCCGGGCGGTGTCCTAGTCAGCCCATTCGCAGAAAGCCGATTCGACTATTATCAGATTGACGACCCCGATAATCCGGACGTCTCGACGATTTCACGCGGCGCCGCAACATTAGGAACGCGCGTGTCTTACCCGCTTTATCGACCGGGTGAGATTGTCGATATTCTGATCGAACCGGAAGCGATGGTCGCTTATGGAACGGCGGGCGCGAATGATGACGATATTCCGATCGAAGACAGCTTGTTTTACGAACTGGATGAAACCTCTCTATTCGAAGCCAATGCCGCGTCGGGGTTCGACACATATGAAGGGGGCAGCAAGGCGTCTCTTGGAGCCTCTATCTCAGCGCAGTGGAAGAATGGCATGACCGTCTCAGCGCTGGGTGGCCGGCGCTGGCGGGATGTATCTGATCCAGCCTTTGATGTCGGATCAAACCTGGATGGGACAGTATCTGATTGGGTCGCCGGCGTCTCGGCGAGTTTTGGCGGTCCGTTGCAAATCGAAACCCGCGTTCGACTTGATGACGATGATTTTGCTCTGAATCGCATTGATGCGCGGGTGAAAACAAGTTTTTGGCGGTTCCGAGCCGATACGCGCTACTACAACATTGCTGGAGATGTGACAGATTCCGGTTTTAGTGACGAAGGTGTAACCGTTACGGCCGACTTTAAAGTCACCGACAATTACTATTTTCTGTACAGCTTGAGCCGGGATATTTCCGGGCGCGCCAATGCCTCCGGACGCGTCAGCGACCCGAGAGACATCCGCCAGTCGCTGGGAGTGGCCTATGAAGACGACTGTTCTCGCTTCGAGATTGCCTTTGAGCGATCTGAAGCCAATGATCGGACGATTGGACCAGAAGATTCAATCAAGTTCCGATTTGCCTTGAAAACACTGGGTGGATTTGGATCCAACGAAGTCGACTGACAAAACTTCATCTCTCGACACATTGCAGCCATCTCCGTTGCGCATTGTTCAGCAGTCGTTATGTTTCGCTCAACTATGATGCGGTCATAAATCCCGCAGGAGATAGAGTATGATTCGATCAATTGCCCTGGCATCGCTGATGGCCATGTCTGGAGCCTGCGCGGCCTATAGCCAGGCCGATCTGCCAGCGGCGCCGACGCCGCAACAAATTGAGGGTATAATCGCGGTTGTGAATGACGACCCGATTTCTTTCACGGATGTTCGTCAACGCGCCCAATTATTATTGTTGAGCTTGGGTGGGCAACAACCGACCCAGGAACAGATTCAACAAGTCACGACTCAGGCGCTCGAGCAGCTGATTGACGAAAAATTGCAGCTTCAAGAAGCCGCTGAATACGAAGTTGAAGTCTCTGATGATGACATCGCCAACTCGATCAATCGTTTGGCTCAGCAGTCTGGCATTACGCGGGATATATTGGTGCAGAGTTTGATTCAATCTGGAATAAACCCCGCCAGTCTGGAAGAGCAAACACGCGCGGACATCGCGTGGCGGCGCATTATGGGTGGCCTTTATGGGTCACGGATCCGGATCTCGGACAACCAGATCAGCGAACAGATTAAGCGCCTTCAGGCTGACGCTGAAAAAGAGCAATATCTGGTTTCAGAGATCTTTCTTTACGCGCCGCTGGAAGAAGACAAACAACAAGCGCTGACCGCGGCGAACTCGATTGCGGGTCAATTGCGGGCTGGAGCGCAGTTTCAACTCGCCGCACAACGCTTCTCGTCCGCTCCGACCGCCGCGACGGGCGGCGATATGGGCTGGGTGGTGATTGACGATTTCGACGATGCGCGGGCCGAAGTTATGCGCAGCATGGCTGATCCTGGAATCACAGATCCGATTCAAGTTGAGGACGGCATTTACATCATGAACATTCGCGCCAAGCGCGACCCGTCGGACGCAACCACCCTTGTTGATGTCACCCGAATTACCGTGAATGACGGATCAGAGGAGAATCTGAAAGCGGCTTTAACCGAGATTTCGGACTGTTCTGAGATCGAAAATGTTGTAGACGCCAATGACAATCTGCGGTCGGTCGCACTCGAGGATTTAGACGTTGAAGATCTCGGTCCGGAGGGCCGCTCAATGGTGCTTTCAACCGAAATCGGTCAAAGCACTGACATTTTTGCGCAATCCGGAACACTCGCCGTTATGTATGTTTGCGATCGCAAGAATGATGTCGAGGCCGTTCCAGATAGATCGCAAGTTGAAGATCGCTTGTACAGCGAACAGCTCGGCATGATCTCTGAACGCAGTCTGCGCAACCTGCGCCGCGAGGCGACGATCATTCGACGTCAGTAATTCTACGTGACACAGACTCTCACGCCTCTTGCTGTGACAATGGGCGACCCAGCTGGCTGTGGTCCGCAGATCACCATGCGTGCCTGGACGTCGCGTGACGAACTCAGACTGACGCCTTTCTTTGTTATCGCCGATCCGAGGCTGTTCGAAGGACGAATCGCGGTGCAAACCATCGACGTCCCAGAGGCAGCGACTGATTGCTTTAACGACGCCCTCCCGGTGCTGCCGCTCACGATCGACTCATTCGATACGCTGATCACGGGCCAGCCGTCCGGCGCTTTCGCAGGTGCAATCATTGAGAGCATTGAGCGCGCAACCGCATTCAGTCTGAGCGGAACGGCTTCTGGTGTCGTAACCAATCCGATCTCCAAAGCGGTCCTTTATGAGCAAGGGTTTGCCTTTGCTGGCCATACGGAGTTCATCGCCAGTCTTTGCCAAGGCAAAAACACCACTTCCATGAACCCCGTCATGATGTTGGTTGGCGGCGGCCTACGCGTCGCGCTCGCCACCATTCACGTGCCTTTGATGCAGGTATTGGATCATTTGCGCCCAGAAACCCTGACAGAGATTGCGCGCACTACTGATCGCACTCTGCGCCGGGACTTCGGGATAGAGGCACCCAGATTGGCTTTTACCGGCCTCAACCCGCACGCCGGTGAAAGCGGGACTATCGGCACGGAAGAACGCGATCTGATTAATCCCGTGGCGCAGCAATTGCGCTACGCCGGCGTGGACATTTCCGATGCACGGCCCGCCGACACTGTGTTTCACGAGGCACTGAATGGCCAATATGATGCGGTCATCGCTATGACACACGATCAAGGCCTCATTCCTGTCAAAACGCTCGATATGTGGGGCGGCGTCAATACCACGCTGGGCTTGCCCATCATTAGAACCAGTCCTGATCACGGCACCGCTTATGATGCGGCTGCAACAGGATCCTGCCGCGCCGATAGCCTCGTCGCAGCATTGCAGTTGGCGACAGAGCTCGCCAGCAATCGAGCCAAAGCGCATGGCTGACCGACCAGAGCTATCTCAAGCCCCTGCGCGGAAAGCACTTGGACAGCACTTTCTGTTCGACCCCGATATTCTGCGACGCACTGCGCTGGCTGCCGGGTCTGTTGAGGGGCGCGATGTGATCGAGGTCGGTCCAGGGCCTGGTGGTCTCACGCGCGCACTCCTCGACAATGGGGCGCGTTCGCTGACCTGTATCGAAGCGGATGCGCGCTTCGCAGAAGCCCTTCAAGCGTGGCCTGAGAACGAGGACCAACGCCTTCACGTGCTCTTGAGCGATGCGCGTAAGGTCGACTGGCAAACCCTACCCTGTGTGCAAGCGGCGACGGCGCCGGTGATGATCATCGCCAACTTACCGTATAATGTGGGGACACCACTTCTGATCTCCTGGCTGAAAGCAGGATCATGGCGCGGTGAGATGGCGCTGATGTTTCAAAAGGAAGTCGCCTTGCGCACATGCGCCCGTCCAGGAGATCCGCACTATGGACGACTGGCAGTGCTCACGGCCGCAGTATGCGATGCAGCAATCGCGTTTACTTTGCCGCCAGGCGCGTTTCGCCCGCCCCCCAAAGTCGACAGCGCCGTCGCCGTGTTTCGACCATTGGCGGCAGAACACCGATTTGACGATCTAGAAAATCTCGAGCGTGTAACGACAGCCGCGTTCGGACAAAGACGGAAAATGCTCCGAGCGGCTCTAAAATCTCTCGCAAAAACAGTGCAGCTCTCCCCTTTGCATTGGCTCGAATCCTGCGACGTTGATCCCACGGCACGCGCAGAAACTCTGACTCAGCAAGACTTCAGAGCACTCACGCGAAAATATGGGGAGGCTCGGTCGTGCGCCTAAATCTCACATTAGACGATATGTTCCTGGAACTCGATCCGTGTGCAGGCGGCGCCGTCAGCGCTCTAAGGCACCGTGATCTCGATGTCTTACGCACAGCACCTGAGCGCATCGGGCCGGCTTTTGATCCCTTTAAATATTCATCCTTCGCGATGGTGCCCTTTGTCGGCCGCATCCATCATGGAACTTTTTCCTTTGGCGGCCAAACGTGTGAACTGCCGGCAAATCTACCGCCCGAACCACATGCCATACACGGGCATGGCTGGCATGTGCCGTGGAAGACCGTTGAGGCGGATAATCGAGCTGTCACACTCTGCTATCAGCATAGCGCTGACGCCTGGCCATGGTCATATGTCGCCCACCAGACGTTTGCTCTGGCGTCAAACGGTCTTTCGGTTGCCCTTTCGCTGACGAATGAAAGCCAACAAGACATGCCGGCAGGCCTAGGCTGGCATCCCTATTTCTCGCGTAAAGACGCGACACTCCACCTGCCGACCACGCACGTTTGGACCCCAGATGAGCAAACCGGTGACAATCGGCCTGGGCCAATCTCGGGACAAGACGGTCTATCACGTGGTCGCTCTGTCGAAGATCTAAATCTCGACACGACATTTTCAGTGGATGCTCCGACTGTTCGCATCGAATGGCCGACCCATGCGATTAGTTTGACTTCAGACCCGGTCTTTTCTCACGCGACAGTTTATGTGCCGCCTGGAGAGTCTTACTTTTGCGTTGAACCCGTCACGCATGCTCCAAACGCCGTCAACAGTTCGCTCCCTGCGGATCAGACCGGGTTCCGGACGCTTGCGCCCGGGGAAACTCTATCTGGGTCGATAACGCTCGCCGTTGAGCACTAAAGTTCGCCGAGCAGACGGCGCACATGATCTTCCAATTTGTGCTCGCGTAGACGCTTCGTACGTTCAACCAGAAGAATTCGACGAAGTTTCTCATACGCCTCATCAAGGTCGTCATTGACGATGCAATAATCATAGCGCCGCCAATGCAGTATTTCGGCTTGTGCGTCGCGCATGCGGCGCGCAACCATATCCGGAGTTGACCCTTCGCGCGCTGACAAGCGTTGTTCTAATGCCTCAATGCTTGGCGGCAAAACGAAGACCGAGACACAGTCATTCGGCATCTGATCATGCAACGCGTCTGCGCCCTGCCAGTCAACATCGAACAAGACGTCATTGCCAACTTCAAGCTGCGCCACGGTGTCCGCGCGGGGCGTGCCATAATATCGGTCAAATACTTTTGCCCATTCCAGAAATTCACGTCCGGCAATCATATCCCGAAAGTCCGGCTCGGATTTAAAATGGTAGTCCACGCCGTCGCGCTCATTCGGCCTTGGCTCACGCGTGGTGGCTGACACAGACAGAACGACGTCATCGAACTCTTTCATCAGCATGCGCGCAAGCGTCGTCTTGCCCGCGCCGGAAGGGCTGGAAATGACCAGCATGAGGCCGCGACGGGGATCATGATCCGAACTATTCGACATTCGCGGCTTGCTCCTTGAACTGATCAACAACGCTTTTGAGCGCGAGGCCTGTATTCGTCAAATCCAGAGCTCCCGATTTCGAGCACAGCGTGTTCGCTTCACGGTTCAGTTCCTGCGCGAGAAAGCCCAAATCACGGCCGACCGCGTCATCTGCAACGATCAGACTTCGCCCCCGGGAAATATGGGCTTCCAGCCGGTCCAGCTCTTCTGTGACATCCGCTTTTGTCGCCAGGACCGCAATTTCAGTTACAAGACGTTCGTCCGAAACCACGTTCTCCGCGTCGAACTCGTTGATTCTTTTGAGATATTTTTCTGCGATCGCCGACTTTTGGGCGTCAGCATATTGCGCAGCTTCTTGGCGCAGACGGTCCATCTCGGACAATTGTCCAGTCAACATACCCGTCAGGTCTGCGCCTTCTTGCGCCCGTGCGCTGGCAAGATCTGCGATAACTTGCAGACCTGTCGCCTGCAGCGTGTCCAGAGCACCCTCGACGTCTGCTAAATCCCGCATGGACAGAGTGTTCGCCTCAACCACTCCCTTTATTCCCATTAACGTGGCGAGTGCAGGTCCGGTGGCCAGGGCGCCCTCGGCTTTTTCATAAGACTTCATCAGCGTTTGAAGGACCTGCTCGTTTACGGTTACGGCTTCTGCACCTTCAAGTTCGATCCGAAGCGCAATCTGCAAATTGCCGCGTTTGAATGTTTCGCTTACGGCTTTGCGCACCGCTTTTTCCACGGATTCGAGCCCGGAGGGCGTATTCAAGCGCACGTCCAATCCGCGTCCGTTTACGCTGCGCGCTTCCCAGTGCCAGCTTCCCCAAGCGGCCTCGCCGTTCACACGCGCAAAACCGGTCATACCTGATAAACCCATCAATTCTCCCGTTCGCGGGTAATCTCACCGCGTTCATAGGCACGATAAGCCGCGACATTTCTTTGATGCTCGGCATAGGTTGTTGCGAAAAGATGTCCACCCTTGCCGTCGGCAACAAAGAAAACATAGTCCGTTGCTGGCGGGTTCAGCACCGCGGCGATCGCGTCGCGACCCGGATTGCAGATTGGGGTCTTTGGCAAACCGTCCATCTGATAGGTATTCCAATCTGTCGCCCGATTGATTTCTGATCGATACAAAGTCCGTCTTTGGCCGCTATTGTTGTAGAGCGGCTCACCCCGGGAAACACCGTAAATGATCGTCGGATCACTTTCCAGACGCATGCCCTTTTTCAAGCGACCAACAAATAGCCCAGCGACCAAGGGGCGTTCGTCTGCGCTGGCTGTTTCCTTCTCGACCACTGAAGCCAGGATGACCGCTTCATACGGTGTTGAAATCGGCAGATCAGCTTGTCGAGACGCCCAGATCTCGTCGAGTAAGGCGTCTTGAGCGGCTTCCATGCGCTCAATAAATTCGGTGCGCGTCGTCTCGGCACCAAACGCATATGTATCCGGGAGTAAGACACCTTCTTCATACTCGCGCTCGGGCATATCGCCTTTGAGGTTTTTATCGGCTTCGACCCGACGCAAGATTTGCGCGGTCGTGAACCCCTCCGGAATCGTCAGGCGAAACTGAATGACATCGCCTTTGACCAGTTGCTCGAGCACGTCGGCGACGCTGGCCCGAGCCGGA
>JBCCDZ010000069.1:0-11494 GCA_039030525.1 Pseudomonadota bacterium
CCGAGAGACGCGGCAATCCCGCCCTGCGCTGCCACAGTGTGAGAGCGGGTTGGAAAAACTTTGGTAATACAGGCGGTCTTCAGACCAGCTTGCGCCGCACCCAAGGCAGCCCGCAAACCGGACCCGCCAGCGCCGACTACAACAACGTCATAGGTATGATCGACGAATTTATACTCGCTCATCGTATTCCTCTCCCGCGTGCGCGCTTAAGCGCCCGCCGTGAACCAGATTTTTAGCACCGACAGTATGGTCGCTGCTGCCAGGGCAATGACGGCAAACGTATTCAAAATCAGAAGCGCTTGCCGGGTGCCGCTCTTAGCGATGTAGTCCTCAATGACGACCTGCATGCCCAAACGCATGTGATAAAGCGCCGCACTCAGTGTCAAAATCAGTAGAATTGCATTGATAGGTTGCGCCACCCAGATCAGCGCACCCTCATAGCCTGCTTTGCAGGCATGAATGATAGAATAGACGAACCAGGGCACCAGAAATAAAAGCGCCAGGGCAGTGACCCTTTGGCGAATATGGTGCTGGGTGCCGGTACCAGCTGACCCCAGGCCGCGAACAGATTTAGCACTCGTTGTCATCGCCGCCTCCTAATAGAATGATGCTAGCGACCAGATGACCGCTGCACCAATGATCGCAAACGCGAAGTTAAACATTGTCCAAAGGCTCGCCACACCTGGATTGAACCCGATCATCGGGCCGTCCCAGATCAGGTGACGCAGGCCGTTGGCGAGGTGATACAGCACGGCCATGGACCAAAGAAATAAGAGGATTTGGCCGGGCAAGCTGAAGGCGATGCCTTCGACGAAGGCATAGGCTTCAGGGCCAGTCGCGAGAGCAATCAACCAGGCGCCAATCAGGAAAGCGCCGCCATATAGGCCGACGCCGGATACGCGGTGGAAAATCGATCCGGCCATGGTCCAGTGCCATTTCCAGATCTGAACATGCGGTGATAAAGGGCGCGGGTCAGCCCCTCCCGATCCAGCCATATTGAGTCTCCGTGCAAATTTCATTGCTTTCGCGCCGTTCTTAAGCGCGTCGAATAGTGTGTCAACGCGGCTCGGCGTCCAATGAAAGTCACAATCCGTCATGCCGCTGCGTGAACATCGCGACGCGTAATTTGACTTTGCAGAACACCGAGTCGCGCTTAGATTTGGTTAATCGCCAAACGGGACAACCAGATGTCGTTCGATTTTTTCCGTGCGCTTGTTGCAAGCGCCGCTTTGATTATTGCTTCACCTGCCGCGCTGGGTCAGTCGCTGGAACAGATCATCGAGCGCTATGAAGCGTTTGACCGGGCCGGCGATCCTGAACAGTCGGCCAAGGCCAATAATGAAGAAGCGCGCAGCTGGAACGTCGTTTCACCGAGCTATATTCGCGCCAGAGCTCAGTCCGCCTCGCAAATGCTGGCGGCGATAGATGCGTTGGGCTATGCTACCGAAGGTCCGGAAGTGCCAATTCTGAGGCATTTGCTGACCGCCCATATCAATGCGCACGCGTATGATACAGCGCGTGTTCCGTTCACCGGCGATTGGGGCTTCTTCGCAGCCCCCGCATTCACGGCGATGCGCACGCGTCTGAACACCCGGGCCAAGGCCGAGGCGTGGATAGATCGGCTGAACGATTTGCCGCGTTATTTCGAGCAGCACACAGGGAATATGCGCCGTGGCATCGCGACGGGGTGGACCCAGCATGGCGATCCCTTGAACACGTCGATCGCTCAGATACGCGCACAAATCGTCGAGGACCCTTCGGAAAGCCCTCTGTTTTTGCCATTTGAGTCGCTAACCGCATCAGAGTTGAGCGAGGCCGATATTCTGTCCTTGAAAAATGAAGGCCGGACCGCCGTCCAGAACGCCATTGAAGCCTATGCCGAATTGCTCGAATTCATGGAAACCGAATATGTACAGGCGGCGCGCCCTGCGCCTGGCCTGGCCTCGCTTGAAGGCGGGCGCGAGGCCTACGCGGTCGCGGTTGCCTTTCACACCGCAGGGGCGGGCTACTCGCCAGAAGAGATTCATCAGCTTGGTCAGATGGAAGTGGCCCGCATCCGGGCCGAAATGGACACCGCTATAGAGGAACTGGCCTATGAGGGGTCATTTGAGGAATTTATCGCCTTTTTGCGCAAAGACCCGCAATTCTATGCCGAAACGCCCGAACAGCTGCTCGAAAAAGCGTCTGAGATGAGCAAGCGTCTCGATGCGATCCTGCCGCGCTATTTCAAAACCCTGCCGCGCTTGCCTTATGGTGTGGAAGCCGTGCCCGCCGCGATTGCGCCTGGCTATACAACGGGACGGTATTCCGGTGGCGACGCCGAAAAAGGCATTGCAGGGACCTATCTCGTCAACACATATGCGCTTGATCAACGGCCGCTCTATGAGCTTCCAGCGCTGTCAGCGCACGAGGCTGTGCCCGGACACCATTTGCAAATCGCATTGGCGCAAGAGCTTCAAGATGTCCCTGAGTTTCGCAAATCCTATTATGCCACAGCCTTTGGTGAAGGCTGGGGATTGTATGCTGAGAAATTGGCAGGCGAAGCCGGCTTTTATCGCACGCCTTACGAGCGGTTCGGGCAATTATCCTATGAGATGTGGCGCGCCTGCCGATTGGTCGCGGATACCGGTTTGCACCATTACAGTTGGAGCCGGAAAGAAGCCGAAGCCTGTTTCAAAGAAAACACCGCGCTGGCGCCTTTGAATATCCAAACGGAAGTCACGCGTTATATTGGCTGGCCAGGGCAGGCGACCGCTTACAAAATCGGTGAGTTGAAAATCCTCGACCTCCGCGCTCGGGCAAAAGAGACAATGGGAGAGGCGTTTGACATCCGCGAATTTCATGATGTCGTGCTGGGAGCTGGCGCGATGCCGCTGGATGCGTTGGATCAACGCGTTCAGGACTGGATTGATGATTGGCAGCGGGCGCAACCCGATGATGCATTCACCCCCGCGCCGTAACAGTTCGGGCCTTCAAGATTGCAGGAGCAAACTGAGTTGGACGACCCAAAGACCTTAGAGAACACCATGCGTGAACTTGCTGATCGCGAAGCCATTCGCGATTGTCTGTTTCGCTATTGCCGCGGCATCGATCGCGCGGACGATACCGCGTTGAGGTCTGCGTATTGGCCAGATGGAACGGACCAACATGGCCCTTATACAGGTAGCGCCAGTGGCTTCGTGGATTGGGCGCTCAAACAACTCAAGTACGCTGAGCGCAACATTCATCAGATCCACAATATCCTGATTGAGTTTAAATCCGGCGGCGCCGCGGTTGAATCTTATTTTTCTGCGTTTCAAAGACAGCCCGGGCCAGATGGGAAAATGATCGAGCTGGAGATGAAGGGGCGATATCTGGACTGGTTTGTCGCGCGCGATGGCGAATGGCGTATTCTGAATCGCGTTGTTGTCTTCGATTGGGTAGAACAGGGGCCTGCGCCAAGCCAGAGCGAAGCAACCCGTTTCGGAGCTCTGACCCCGATTGGATCAAACCATCCGACCGACCCTATTTACAGGGAAGATCAAGTCTAAATGCCCGTATTGACCATTATCGAAACCGGCCGCGCGCCGGATGGTATTCGCGCGGATTGGCCGCTCTATCCGGCCATGTTTGAAACCTTGCTTGCGCCGCATCTGCCGGATTGGTCGTATCAATCGGTGGCGATATCGAGCGGCGAAACCCTTCCCGACCCTGCCGGCCTGGACGCGATCCTGATCACCGGGTCGCCGGCGGGGGTCTATGACGATACGCCATGGATGGCGCCGCTTATGGATTTCATCCGATGGACGGCGGACGCGCAAGTGCCGCAGATCGGGATCTGCTTTGGTCATCAAGCGGTCGCGCATGCGCTCGGCGCGAAAGTCGCCAAGTCTGACAAGGGTTGGGGGATCGGTCGCCACGTCTATGATGTCACAAATGCGCAAGCCTGGATGGGCGCTGCGCCGCCGAAAACGTTCAGCCTCGGCGTCAGCCATCAAGATCAGGTGCTAACGCTGCCGCCAGGCGCAATCCAGGTCGCGCACAGCGACTTTTGTGAGTTTGCTGCGCTGGCTTACCCGGCGGCCAATGCGATCAGTTTTCAAGGCCACCCGGAATTCAGTCCGGGCTTTTCATGTGCCCTATACGGCGTGCGAAAAGGCACCCGCTTCAGTGTGGAAATGGTCGACGCCGCAGAGCAAAGTCTGCAAGTGCCGATCGATAATGACCTGGTCGGAGAATGGATGGCGCAATTCCTGTTACAGGCTCGCAAGTAGCGTCGCGTCACGCTTTCCAGAGGCCCGAAGGACAGTTTACCAGTGCCGAGTGTCATCTGCGTCCTCATCTGATCCTGCTTCGCCGCGTCTCACGCGCCAGCAAATCTGGATACTGACGCTCGCATCCGCTGTGGTAACGGCGAATGCGTATTACATTCACCCGATCATTGCACGCGTTGCTGAGGATTTTCAGGTCAGCTCAGCACAGATTGGGCTCGTGCCGGCGTTTAATCAGATTGCGCTGGCCGTCGGCATATTCTTGCTCCTGCCGCTGGGCGACAGATTCAGCAATCGAATCCTGACAGGCATTTTTGTGGTCGGCCAATTCCTGGCGATGGCGATGATGGCGTTTGCCGCCGATTTTCGCCTATTTCTCATCGGTTCAACGGTGCTGGGGTTCATGACCATCGCGCCATATCTATTGCCGACTTATGCCTCGAAACGTGTCGATCCGAGTGAACTTGGCAAAGTCACCGCTATTCTGACGACTGGCATTATTGCCGGGATTCTTGCAGCCCGCGCGGGCGCTGGCGTGGTGGCGGAACACTTTGGCTGGCGCACGGTCTATTATATCGCAACCGGATTGATGTTGATCGTCGCCATCCTTGTGCCGCTGACAATGGATGGCCGCGAGCGAGACGCCGAAACATCCCAAGAATCTAGCTATCTGCGATTATTGGGGTCGATGTTTCCGATGGTTCGCGCGCATCCTGAGATCCTGCTCTCAGGCATGATTCAGGCGCTGAATTTCGGCATATTCATTGCGATCTGGCTCGGGCTCGGCCTGCATCTCACAAGTGCGGCGATGGGCTATGGCGTTGATGTTGTCGGATATCTTGCATTGTTTGCGCTGATTAATTTGATCACAACCCCGCGGTTCGGCGCCTGGGCTGATCGGGTTGGCGCGCGTAAGGCGCGCGCTTTTCTCGTCGGATTTCAATTCCTGGGGGTGTGTCTGTTTCTGGTCTTCGGACACAGCCTTTGGCTGTTAATGATCCCGATCATCATCACGAACATTTTCGGGCCGGTGCTGGATGTCACCGGGCGTATGACATTCCTGAACGAGGCCCCTGAAATCCGAACGCGCCTGATGACGATCTATATCGTGTTCATGTTCCTGGGCGGCGGATTTGGGTCCTGGGCCGGCACCAGCGCTTATGAAGCTTGGGGTTGGACCGGCAATGCGGTCATGGCGCTGGCCATGTCGATTGCCTCGGTGATCTTGAGCATTTGGGCGTATCGTTGGAAGCGCGATGTTGACGGTGCAAGTTAAAACCCCGCCTGGGAGGAACCAGACGGGGCTTCGTATCAGCGATTAACCGGAACGACTTGGATTAGCCGCCAAACGTGTAGCGCGCACCGATGGAAAACACGTTCTGCGTGTTCTCGATCTCCAGCGTGCCCGGGAAGAGCTGATTGTCGAATTCGACATCTTCGGTTGCGCGATAGGCATACTCACCGAACAATTCCCACTGATTTTCGAGGCGCCAGGTGGCGCCAGCCTTGAGCTGATAAGCGAGCTTCCCTTCGCTATCATCGATGACTGAAATGCCAGATGGCTGATAAGTCACCGAGACGTCGGCATACCCGATACCGGCGCCAAGATAGGGCTGAATCGCGCCAGCCTGATTGAAATCGTAATAGCCGTTGACGAAAATCGCTGTCGTGCTGATGTCACCGCGTCCATCGGCAACAATAGCGGCGACGGTGGCGCCAAGAGGGTCCGGCGATCCTGCAATTGCAGCGGCATCAACAGCGTCGATGCTGCCGCCTCCAAGTGTGACGCCTGTATGTGTGTCGACATCAGCTTGCGAATAAGTCAGCTCAACCCCGGATCGGAAGCCGCTGCCATATCGAGCGCCAGCTTCAGCAGAAAATGCTGTGCCGCCATCGAACTCGGTCGACCAGCCATAAGGCGTTCCGGCCGCGACATCCAAGGTCGTGCCATCCCCCAGATTACCGGTCGTGAACGCGCCGGTTGAGCCGGAATTGTCACTGTCATTTTGTTGGGTCAGGCCAATTGAACCGCCAACATAATATTCCTGAGCGGACGCTGCGCCCGCAATCACCAAGCCGGCCGCAATGGCTGCTGCTGTTTTCATGAGTTTCATACTCAACTCCTTGCATAATACGGAAGGCCTTCTCCTCCCATTCGGCGCTAAATAGTATTCTATATACGATAGGCAATATTAAATATTATTTGGGCTTGATAATTGCACCACAGTCTGCTCAACGCCCCATAGGGGAAACTTATGCTTCAGGACGTTACACATGTTGCCTAAACCGCAAGCGGACATCGCACCGAACACGCTCGACTTTGAAATTCTACCATTGGTCAAGCCAACCGGGTTTCGAGAATATGATGCACGTTGGTGGTTCAACGGGATTGGACATGAGAAAGCGCCTGAACTCAACTTAAATGGCGTTCACGCGCTTGGGCTCGGCATGGCGACCTTGTTCCATGAGCTTGGCGTCGAGCCGAAAGTCGTCACCGGCCACGATTTCCGATCGATCAGTCAGCCGATCAAGAACGCGCTGATGCTCGGCATGGTTCAGGGCGGTTGTGAAGTTCTGGACATCGGTCTGGCTTTGTCGCCCATGGTTTACTGGAGCCAGTTCGAACTGGACTGCGCCTGCTGCGCCATGGTCACTGCGAGCCACAATGAAAATGGCTGGACCGGCGTTAAAATGGGCGCCAATCGTCCCCTCACTTTCGGGCCCGACGAAATGGGCCGGCTGAAGGAAATCGTGCTTAATGGCGATTTCCAACCTCGTGCAGGCGGCGGGCATTTTCGCGTCGACGGCATGCGAGAGAAATATATCGATAGCGTTTCCGAAGGCGTTTCCATCAAACGTCCTTTGAAAGTCATCGCGGCGTGCGGCAATGGCACCGCCGGTGCTTTTGCTCCTGATGCCTTGCGTAAAATGGGCGTTGACGTCATCGAGATGGATTGCAATCTCGACAATACGTTCCCGAAATATAATCCAAACCCCGAAGATGCCGCCATGCTGCATGCCATGTCGGCAGCGGTGAAAGAGCATGGTGCAGATATCGCGCTCGGATTTGATGGCGACGGAGATCGTTGCGGCGTAATCGACAATACCGGCGACGAAATCTTCGCTGACAAGATCGGCCTGATGCTGGCGCGAGATCTGTCGAAAGAATACCCCGGCGCCGATTTCGTCGTCGATGTGAAATCAACCGGACTCTACAAGACCGATCCGGTGCTGAAAGAAAACGGATCCACCGTCGACTATTACAAAACTGGGCACTCTTACATTAAGCGCCGTACCACTGACCTTGATGCGCTGGCCGGGTTTGAAAAATCGGGCCACTTCTTTTTCCGTCCGCCGATTGGTCTCGGCTATGATGATGGACTGATCGCCGCCAAAGCCATTCTGGAAATGCTCGACCGCAATCCGGGAAAAACGATGGCCGATTTGAAAAGTGAACTCGGTGTCGCGTTTACCTCACTGACGATGTCGCCGCATTGCGCAGACGAAGTGAAGTATGACGTGATTGAGCGGATCGTTGAAGAGTATAAGACGCTGCTCGGCACGGAAATCCTGGGCCGTAAAGTTGTAGATGTGAATACTGTGAACGGTGCCCGGGTCACGCTCGAAGACGGGTCTTGGGTTCTGGCGCGCGCCAGCTCTAACAAGCCAGAATTCGCAGTCGTCGTAGAAAGCATGCGGTCAGAAGAAGACATGATCGCACTGTTCCGCGAAGAGGTGAAACCGCGCCTCGCCAAATATTCCGAAATTGGCGAATACAATCAGGAAATCTAAGCGTTCGAGCGAAGCCAATCATAAGCGGTGTTGACTTCACGCATACGTGCAGCTGCAGCGGCGCGTTTCTTGTCGCTATGATGATCTGACGCAAATTTGTCTGGATGGAAGTCTTTCGCCAATTGTCGATAGGCCGACTTAATGTCGAGTAAGTGGACCGGTTCACTAAGGCCAAGCACGCGCAAATGTTTGGCTTTTTCTGGTCCGACCCCGTGCGAGGACGCGTTTCGACGCTTCTTGTGTTCCTGCCACTGGGTCCGATCGGCGCGTTCAGCCCGTTGATACTGCGTGTCCCGCCATTTGCCACGATACGGGCGTTCACGGTGCGTCTGCGCGGTTTCTTGTTCTGAGTCGTCAGTGGCAAACCTCGACAACCGTCTTGAGGTCCAGACCATGGTTTCGCGCAAAACTGGCCAAACAAGAACATAGAAGGCAAGCGCGGCCTGTAGCAGGATCACATGAATAACTGCGTTCCAGGTCCAAAACATAATACACGCCTGTCGTGTGCTCGGGTTGCGTCCCGTCGCGATTTTGCCGTCAAACTGATTTAGAAACTGGCAAGAAATCCCGCGAAATTTGATACCCTCGGACTTTGAGCGTTACGACCAAATTAATATAAATTGTAATTAATACAGTCGGAACGACGGAAAGGCAGCTGCTGCACGTTTGACCAGAAACGTGACGTTGAGGATTCTTGTATGATAGATAATCGAGTTGGCGCGATTTGCGCTGGGCTTGTATTGGCGGCCTGTGGTGGCGGCGGTGGTACGTCTACCGCCCCAACGGAGCCAATATCGTCAACGCCGAACAATGTTGCGCCGATTGTTGCGACCGCGGTGTCTGACCAGTCAGCCGATGTCGGATTTGAATTCAGCCTCGAATTGGCGGGGACGTTTTCCGATGCGGATAATGATACACTGACGATCACCGCTGATTTCGGCGCTGACGCCAAGGGGCTCTCGCTGAGTGGATCGGTCATCTCAGGAACGCCGGACTCAACTGGGACAATAACCGTCACGTGCACTGCGACCGACCCGGATGGAGAATCGGTTAGCGATTCATTTGAGATCGCGGTCGGCATCGACCAAAGTGCAATCGCGGCGGCCTTCAATGGTGCGATTGATCTTGAGAGCCTCGCCAATTACGCGGACCAGCCGGTGCCAGACTACATCACCAAACTGAACGATGGCGGCAATCCGATCACAGATGCTGGCGCCACTTTGGGACGGGTTTTGTTTTACGACACATCGCTGTCGACGGATGGAGCAATCTCATGCGCCAGTTGCCATGTTCAAGCGTTGGGATTCAGCGATGCCGATATCGTTTCGACGGGCGTAGAAGGTGGGCAAACGGGTCGGCACTCGATGCGGCTGATCAATACCATGTTTGCGGACGAAACCGATTTTTTCTGGGATGAACGCGCGCCGAGCCATGAAGCGCAGGAAAGCCAGCCGATCCAAGATCACAATGAAATGGGCTTTAGCGGACAGAATGGTCGCCCCGATTTGGATGATTTGATCACGCAAATGGAAGCCACGGAATATTATGAAGAATTGTTCCGCTTTGTGTATCTCGACGCAAACATTACTGAAACGCGCATTCAAGACGCCCTGGCTCAATTTACCAAGTCGATCCAGTCCTTTGATTCAAGATATGATGCCGGCCGCGCGCAAGTGAACAATAACAATGCGCCATTTCCAAACTTCACTGCTGACGAAAATGCCGGCAAGACCTTGTTTCGCCAGGGTCCGGATGATGGCGGCGCCGGATGCCAGGCCTGCCATCGCGCGCCTGAGTTTGATATCCGACCAGGCTCTGATCAGAACGGCATATTCCGTGTCGCCGGATCAAGCACGGAATTCGATCTAACCAATACAAGGTCCCCAACCTTGCGAGACATGGTTGGTCCAGGTGGACGTTCGAATGGCCCATTTATGCATGACGGCTCGCTCGCGACCCTGCGCGACGTGATCGAGCATTACAATGCCATTCAAGAGCCAACCACGGAACCACCTCTGTCTGATTTTCGCACGACGTTGGACAATCGCTTACAGCCGGGTGGCAACCCGCAAAGACTAAACCTGACGGAGACTGAGAAAGACCAATTGGAAGCGTTCTTGCTGACGCTTACGGGTGAGAGCATTTATACAGATGAGAAGCTCTCTGATCCGTTTTAGGTCTTATCTCACGTCTTCATAGTGGCGCGCTAAGTGGTCCGGCGGCGCGCCGAAACCCCACATCAAGCCGACATAGAGGAAGGTCAAATTGGCCCGCCAAAAGCCCCACTCGGCGACGCGCCTGTCAGAAGACCAGACTTTCCGGGGGACTTGTCGAATGCGACCTCGACCTGCGCGTACCATGCGCAGACACAGATCGGCTTCTTCCATGATCTTCTGATGATCAGACCAACCCCCAACGGCATCGAAATCATTGCGACGGCAGATGATGACCTGATCTCCGAACAGAAGTCGGCAGCCGCGCAGGAAGGAGAGCGGTCGAAACAGCAGAGGCGCGTACCACGTCTTGATGAAATTGTGGGCTGACGTGACGCGCCGAACACCTTTCGCGCCGCGCATGACGGAAATAAATCCCGCCATTGCTGTCCGTTGATCCGCGAGAACGTCTTCCGCGAGGGTGATGAAGTCATGCGGAATTTCTGTGTCGGCATGTAAAAAGCAAAGCGTGTCACCGGTGGCGTGTTTGACGCCGAGATTCATCTGCGCCGCGCGTCCACGGGGCGCGTTTTCAATCACGATGGCACCGCTCCGTTTGATGATTTCCGCTGTCGCATCTTCACTGCCGGCATCAACGATGATGATCTCATGCGGCGTAGGATCAAGTTGGCTAAGCGTTGTCAGGGTCGCCGGAAGGGCGTCAGCCTCGTTCAAAGTCGGGATGATGATCGAGACGGCCATGCTCTACAAATAGGTCAAATCCGGCTTCGCATCATTCACTTTTTTGCGACTCATCGCAGTGCGGAAGCAGATTACCTCGAATTAACAGCAAACAAAGCAATCCCGCGGCTAAGTTCGGCGTCATGATTGGGTGTCTTCGGGGGGAGTTCAGTATTCGCATCTGGGCGATTGGCGTCGTCGCCTTGGTTCACTTTGCGATTATGGCCTGGATTCTAAACTTGCCAATCACACCGTCTGTGCAAGCGCCGCTGGATCACATTGAAGTGGCGTTCGCGGAGATCGCAGATGCGCCACAAGATCCGGACCAGACCGAAGAGCCTGAAACAAACGTGCCTATCAATCGAGACGTACTGCCTGAGATTCAAGGCCCTGCTGAGCGATCCACGGTATCTGACTCTCCAACACAGGTCGAACCCGTTGAGCCGCCCGTGCTGGTCCAGAACACCCCTGAGATTGCGGCGCCGTCCGTGGAGGCCACAGCGCCCACTTATTCAGGCGCGGGCCCTGTTATGGAGCTGGGGGACGTGAGCGCGGTAC
>JBCCDZ010000070.1:0-11473 GCA_039030525.1 Pseudomonadota bacterium
AGCTAGCGTTTATCAAATCCGTTCCGGGAGAGAATCGAACTCCCGATCGCCGAAGGCGCAACCGCCCCGGAAACGCTCAGGCAAAAGGACCGGTTCGGATTCAACACGCTGGAAAGAGGCGCATGGGTAACCATGGCAGTCTCGCCGAAGGAGCAAGTTCCGATCTCATCGGGACGGAATCTCTCAGGCGCCAGGACAGCGGGGGCAGCACAGATCCGCCTTGGGCGCGACCTGTCCTGCTTTGGAAGGCGCCAAATTTGGCCGAAACCGAAACGCTGAAACGCACACCGCTGCATGATGTGCATGTCGCGCATGGCGGTAAAATGGTGCCGTTTGCCGGCTATGAAATGCCGGTTCAATTTGAGGGCGTTAAACCCGAACACCTTTGGACCCGCGAAAAGGCCGGCCTGTTCGATGTCTCGCACATGGGGCCATGCTTCCTGTTCCTGAAGGACGGCCTGGGTGATGCTGACGGGCATGCCAAAATTTCTGCCCTGATTGAACGTCTGGTGCCGAGTAATATTGCCATCCTCAAGCCAGGGCAGGGGCGACTGTCCGTGCTGCTCAATGAAGATGGCGGTATTCTTGACGACCTGATCATCACCCGCATGCCAGGCATCGGTTTGGACGGTATGCTCTACATCGTCGTCAATGGCGCTGTGAAGGACCAGGATTGGGCCTTGATCGAGGACAAGCTCGGCGACGAGGCTGTCTTGCAGCGCGCTGATGACCGGATGCTTGTTGCGCTGCAAGGGCCAATGGCTGAAGCCGTCATCGTCGATCACTTCCCGGAAGCAGCCGATCTAAAATTCATGCGCTGTGCTTACATCCAGAAGGGCGATGAGAAATTTATGGTCTCACGCTCTGGTTATACGGGTGAAGACGGGTTTGAGTTGCTGCTTCCCAATAATGACAAGGGCCGTGCGATTGTCGACGCCATATTGGCGGACGCGCGCGTCAAACCAATTGGCCTTGGCGCCCGTGATAGTTTGCGCCTTGAAGCAGGACTCTGCCTCTACGGGCATGACATGGATGCCAGCCGCGATCCGATTTCAGCGGATCTCGGATGGGTGATCCAGAAATCCCGCCGCGAGCGCGCAGACTTTCCAGGTGCATCGCGCATATTGAAAGCCATCGCGGATGGCCCGGCAGAAAAACGCGTCGGCATTCAACCATTGGAACGTGCGCCAGCGCGCGAAGGTACGGAAATCCATGTCGATGGAACCAAGGTTGGGATCGTCACCTCTGGCGGTTTCGGCCCGAGCGTCGATCGTCCGATTGCGATGGGCTATGTGCGCTCCGATCTCGCGGTTGCCGGCACAAAAATCGATTTGATGGTGCGCGGGAAAGCCCGCGCCGCTGAGGTCTGCGACCTGCCATTCGTCCAACCAAATTACAAACGCTGAGGGGTGAAAGAAATGAGTACCTATTTTACAGAAGATCATGAATGGATTGCGGTCGACGGTGATGTTGGAACCGTTGGAATTACCAAATATGCATCGGAACAGCTCGGCGATGTGGTTTTTGTCGAAGTGCCTGAGGCTGGCGCCAGTTTCGGCAAGGGCGACGACATGGCTGTGGTCGAAAGCGTCAAAGCTGCCTCTGATGTTTATGCGCCGGTTGGGGGCGAAGTCACTGCGGGCAATGCTGCACTGGCGGATGCACCCGAAACCGTCAACGAAGACCCGGAAGGCAATGGCTGGTTCTGCAAGATCAAACTCTCAGACGCTGGCGAACTTGAAGGCTTGATGGACGCCACCGCCTACAAAACGTTTTGCGAGGGGCTTTAGGCGATGCGTTACCTTCCCCTCACTCCAGAAGACCGCGCAGCGATGCTGAATACGATCGGTGCTGCGACCGTCGATGATTTTTATGAAGATGTGCCGCAAAGCGCTCGTCTTTCCGGGACGATTGCAGGCCTGCCAGACCATCAAGGCGAGCTTGCGGTTGAGCGGCATATGGCGCGCCTGGCGGCGAAGAATACGACGGCGAGCGACGGCCCCTTTTTTGTTGGAGCAGGGGCCTATAAGCATCATGTTCCCGCCAGCGTAGACATGATTATTCAGCGTTCGGAGTTTCTCACCACGTATACGCCGTATCAGCCTGAAATCGCTCAAGGCACATTGCAGACCCTGTTCGAATTCCAGACTCAGGTCGCGGCGATGACGGCGATGGATGTCGCCAATGCCAGCATGTATGACGGCTCGACGGCGTGCGCTGAAGCGGCGGTCATGGCTTGCCGCGCGACGCGCCGCAAGAAAGTAGTTTTGTCAGGTGGCCTGCACCCCCACTATGCTGCGGCAACGCGGCTTTTGTGCGAAGCGCAAGGCATTGAAGTCATCGAATTGTCACCCGCAATAGATGCAGAATTGGATCTCGCAGATCATGTCGACGAGACGACGGCATGCGTGATCGGTCAATCGCCAAATGTATTCGGTACGGTTACCGACCTCAGCCCGGTTGCCGAAGCCGCGCATGCCCAAAAGGCGCTGCTGGTCAGCGTGTTCACCGAAGCAGTGTCACTGGGACTGGTGATGCCACCCGGTGAAATGGGCGCTGATATTGCGGTCGGCGAAGGCCAATCCATTGGCAACCCGTTGACGTTTGGTGGGCCTTATGTCGGGCTCTTTGCGTGTACCCAAAAGCTGGTGCGACAGATGCCAGGACGCCTCTGTGGCGAGACGGTCGATGCCAATGGCGAGCGCGGCTTTGTCTTAACGCTCTCGACCCGCGAGCAACACATTCGGCGCGATAAGGCGACGTCAAATATCTGTACAAATTCGGGACTTTGCGCGCTGGCGTTTACGGCCCATATGACCTTGCTCGGCGGCAAAGGGTTTGAACACTTGGCGCAACTTAATCATGAAGCTGCATGCGATCTTGCTGATGCCCTTGCTGCGATTCCCGGCGTCGAGGTTTTGACACCTCGCTTTTTCAACGAGTTTGCGTTTGAAACGCCCGTCGATGCTGAAGCCGTTCTCGCGATGCTGGATGAACGTGGCGTGCTGGGCGGTGTGCGCGCCAGCCGATTGCTACCAGATGGCGATCTGGGCAATGTCATTATCGCAGCGGCGACAGAATGTACGACACAGGAAGATATCGCAGCATATGCGAAAGCCCTGAAGGAGGTAATCTGATGGGAATGCAAACGATGGGGCGACCTACTGCGCCACAAAGTTCCGATGATCAAATCGTGCAAACGGTATCCGGTTCAAAAGGTCTGTTGCAACGCGAAGACCTGATTTTCGAAGTCGGCAACGTCGACAAAACGGGTGTTGATCTGCCAGCGCCAAAAAACAGCGAGAGTCGCCTGGGCGGCGTGACGCGTAAACGGGCGACCGGATTGCCGGGTCTGTCAGAGCCAGAAGCTGTGCGCCATTACATGCGCCTCAGTCAGCGCAATTATGCCATCGATCTGGGATTCTTCCCGCTCGGGTCGTGCACAATGAAGCACAATCCGCGGCTGAACGAAAAAGCCGCGCGCATGGCGGGCTTTGCCGACATTCACCCGATGCAGCCCCAACACACCGTCCAAGGGGCGCTCGAACTGATTGACGAGCTTGCGATCTGGCTCAAAACCCTCACGGGCATGCCAGCGGTCGCGATGAGCCCGAAAGCCGGCGCACATGGTGAGCTGTGCGGCATGCTGGCCATCCGCCAGGCGCTGATCGCACGCGGCGAGGGGGACACGCGCAAACGCGTGCTGGTTCCCGCTTCGGCACACGGGACCAATCCGGCGACGGCGATACAGTGCGGTTTCATTGTCGACGAAATCAAGGCTGATGAACGCGGCCGAGTCGATATGGCGGACCTGAAAAACAAGCTCGAGATCACTGAAGACATTGCCGGCATAATGCTGACCAATCCGAACACGTGTGGTCTGTTCGAGACCGACATCAAAGACATTGCCGATTTGATTCATACGGCGGGCGGATACTTCTATTGTGACGGCGCGAATTTCAACGCGATTGTCGGACGCGTACGTCCGGGTGACCTTGGCGTTGATGCGATGCATATCAACCTGCACAAAACCTTCTCAACCCCGCATGGGGGCGGTGGCCCAGGCTCTGGGCCGACCGTCCTGTCCGACGCGCTGGCGCCATTTGCGCCCGTGCCGTTTGTGATCAAAGACGAGGATGGCTTCCGCTTGGTTGAAGATACCGAAGGAGAAGGGCGGGATGCGTTTGGTCGGATGGTCGCCTTCCACGGTCAGATGGGGATGTTTGTGCGAGCGCTGACTTATATGCTCAGTCACGGCGCGGATGGGCTGAAACAAGTTGCCGAAGATGCGGTGCTGAATGCCAATTACGTTCAAGCGCGACTGAAGCCTGTCATGACAGCGGCCTTTGATGGTTTTTGCATGCACGAGGCCCTGTTCTCAGACGCATTTGCAGCGGATGAAATTGACACCATTGATATCGCCAAAGCGCTCATCGATGAGGGGTATCATCCAATGACCATGTATTTCCCTCTGGTCGTGCATGGCGCCATGTTGATCGAGCCGACGGAGACCGAGAGCAAGCAGGAGCTCGATCGCTTCTGCGATGCGCTGACAGGCATTGCTGAACGCGCGGCGCGGGGCGATCTGACGCTTAAAGGCGCGCCCTATCTCGCGCCCATGAAGCGGTTGGACGAAACACGCGCGGCGCGCAAACCTGTCTTGAAATGGACACCGCCAGAGCCCGAAGCGATAGCGGCTGAATAAGCCCGATCAAGCTGATGCGGCGACCGGCCGGGGCTGCTGAGTGGACGGCTTGGTTCGGTATCGCTTGAAAAAGACGATGATCGGACGCTCGAACAGATAGTAGGCAAGTGCTGCGACGATCAGCGGGATGATCACGCCGAGCAAAAGATAAACGGCGACGACCGAAGGGTTATCTGAGCCAAATGGTCGATAGACGAGCCAACGGACGGTTGAAATAACCGGCACGTGACAAAGATATAGGGCGTAACTCCAATCGCCAATTCTGACGAGCGGATTGGGAATACGTGCGTTGAACTGACCCTGCAATTCCAGTGCGACCAGGCCGTAGACCAGGAGTGCCGAAGGCAGGCCATAAAACAACGTCCTCTGCCAGGAAGAAGTCGCGAACTGTCCTATTTCTATTCCGGCTTGTGCCGCCATCGTCGATAATATTTGAGGATCTATGTAAATATAGACTGCGACCCAACCCACCAATCCTATTACCAGACTGCTGCGCGCAAAACGGCGGTGCTTGGCTTTAATGATGTAGGCAACGCCGGCGCCTGCGATGAATTGCAAAGTCATCGGATGGAATACAAGTCGCACAAATGTATCCGCGAACTCCGCCGTCAATCCCAAAGTGGACCCAATCATCACCAGCGCTCCCCAAACCCAAATGCTGGCAATTCTTCGCTTTGCCGGCAACGCGAATATCAAGGCGGCGAAACCGGCATAAAAATACATTTCATGAACCAGTGTCCATCCGACGCCGAGAATGGGATGATGCGCTTGTGGCAGAAGTAACAGGGATTCAGCGAGATGCGTCGGGCCGTGCATACCGTACTCGGCGACGCGTTTTGCCTCCCAGGGAACGCCATCCGCCATGAAGACCATGAGCGCTGTTGCGCCAGCGAAAAGCCACCAAAGCGGGTAAATTCTTGTCACTCTTGCGAAGAGAAAGTCTCCGGCACCGCGTACTCCACGTTGTGCATCCGAAGCGACCCAGACAATGACAAAGCCGGAAATGACAAAAAACAAATCCACACCGTGGGCACCGTTGACCCAGAATGTTGTCAGTTTCGCCGACCGGCCCGCATGAACTTCTTCCATGGCAAACAAGTGGCAGAGTAGCACCATTATCGCGGCGACCGCCCTCAGGGATTGGATGGATTTGAGTTTTCCCATTCTGCGCCTTCATCAAAGATGGCGCAGGTATTCAGTGTTTGAAAAACCGGTTCAATAACGAGTCAGAAGATAGAAACACTCGGACTATGAGTGCTCCATGAAAACGGCCTCGAGCGATCAGTTTCCGGACCTCGACGCTGCAGTTTTAGGTGACGTCGGCTTAAACCAAGCGCTTCGAAAGTGTCGCGAGGCCGATAGAATTGGTCGCTCAAACAAGTAGAATGAAGCTGCAGACACCAATATTGCCGCACTTGCTGCGATGCCTAGGAATGCCAGATTATCGGTTATTCCGGGGCCGCCAAAGAGCGGAAAAAACAAACGCGCCACGGCGCTTATCACGAGAAGGTGGCAGAGATAGAGAGAATAGCTCCAATCCCCGACTCGAACGAGCGATTGCGGGATGAACGCCCCCAACCGGTTCTTTTGTTCAAAAGACACGATTGCATAAACAAGCAGGGCGAATGCAGGGCCGTAAGTGAAGGTTCTGAGGGTTGGCGACGATGTTGATGCATCCGCAAAATCGACGGACAAGACGGCGCCTGCAAGCCATGTGATTCCGACAATAAGGGCGGGCCATCGAAACTGGCCATCTCGCGCTTTCAGAAGCCAGGCCGCCGCGCCCCCCATGAGAAACTGCAGCGTCATCGGAAAGAAGATCAGTACGAAAAAAGAGTCGGCATAGTATCCGGTCAATTGCGCTGATATCGACGCCAGAATAGCGACCGCCCAGACGATGAAAGCCGGCATCCGGTAGGTTTGCGGCAGCAGCAATAAAGCTGCAAACATCACATAAAAGTACATTTCATGGATCAATGTCCAGCCAACTTGCAAAACTGGTAGAGCTTTATGTGGGATGAGCAGCATGGAATTGATCCAGTGTTGCCAGCCGGTCACATCCAGTCGATCCAATGCCTCGGCATCCCACGGTGTGCCATAACTGATGAACAGATATACTGACATCGCGGCGGCAAAGAGCCACCAAACCGGGTAAATACGCATGACCCGAGCAAACAGAAACTTTCCCGCGGTTTGCGTACCTGGCTTGAGGTCGCTCGCGATCCACACCATAATGAAACCGGATATGACAAAGAACAAATCCACTCCGCTGGCACCAGAAAGGGTGATTTCCGACAGAATTGGTGTGCCGCCGGAGTGTTTGTTCTCAACGCCGTATAGATGCGCGACCATGACTGCCAGCGCTGCAAGGGCGCGCAAGGCTTGAATGGACTTGATTTGCTGCAATTGAGGCCGCCAGTGTGTTCTGCGTGAAACTTCGCAATGAAATTCACGTCATTTCAACCGAAATTGTGTAGGCAAAACCTTTCAACCTTGCCAGAGTCATTTTTCAGTCAAATTTAGTTGGAACGATACGTTCGAGAACCATATTAGAGACCATGCCAGACGGATCATCCCCTTTTGACAAAGACTCGCTCAAGCAGAGCGCAGCAACCGCGCCTCTTGGTGTGGTCGGCGCTAGCGTGCGTACGCTGGTTCGCCAGGCCTTTGCGTTGCTCGGATTGCTGCTGATTGCTATTGCGATCCCGATCGCTTTTGTCACGCCACTATTGCCGATTGGATTACCAATCGCGATTCTCGGCGTTGTCCTTCTCGGACGAAACTCCCTGTGGGGACGGCGTTGGATGGAAGGCGTTCTGGAACGCCACCCACGGGTCGAACGGTTTGCGCCGAACTGGATGATGAAAGCCGTTTTCGGCCGCGAGAAGCGGACCGCAAAAAAATAAAGCCCGCGCTTCGACGAGGCGGGCTTTGAGATATTTGGATTTATCTGCTCAATCTAGTTTAAGCGTTGATCGATCTCGCTCAACGCTTTGTCGAACAATTCGTCGCTTTCGCCTGATCCTGAAAGAATCGTCCGTGCTGCACTTGTTGCAGCATCAGCAGCGACACGACGTACTTCAGCGGCTGCATCGGCTTCAGCGCGTGCAATCCGAGCTTCGGCTTGCGCCTCGCGCCGAGCGACCTTGGCTTTCAAATCCGCTTTAGCCTGTTTCATCATCGCATCAGCATCAGCCTTGGCGCGGGCGATAATATCGTCTGCAGCGGCATCTGCTTCTTTTGCTTTCTTTTTCGCGTCCGCCATCAGCTTGGCGGCTTCTTCACGCAGGGCTTTGGCCTCATCAATTTGGCTTTGAATACCGTCAGCGCGCGAATCCAGCATCGACGCAATGGTTTTGAACCCACCAACGAGGAATACGATGAATAAGAACACCACCAGTGCGGCAAATGCGGTCGCGGTGGTCGGGTCTGCATACCACGCCACTTTTTCGTCAGCAGCGTGAGCGGCTGGCGTAACAGCGAGAGCAGCAATGAGCAGAGCGTAGCGCATGGATCTATCCTTCCCCAAGAGCGGATTTCACAGCGGCTGTGACTTTGGTCTTGGTGGTCTTGCTGCCAAACTTGCCGATGATGCTATTAGCGGCATCGCCGGCAATGCTTTCGACATTTTGCATGGCGTCAGCGCGCAGGGCAGAGATTCGAGTCTCGGCTTCTTCCAGTTTCTTATCGACTTCGGCATCGACCTTTGATGTCTCAGAGGCGATGTCTTTGTCGATCTTAGCGCGCGCTTTGTCCGCAGTCTCTCGCGCTTTCGCGTGCGCCTTGGCGATCGAGACTTCAACCGCTTTCTGAGCGTCTACTGCTTCTTCATTCAGTCGAGCAGCTTCGTCCAGATCGCTTGCAATCGTGCTTTCCCGCCGTTCAAGCGTATTGCCGATACTCGGCAGGATGAACCGGGAGAGCACAATGTATAGGGTCCCGAAAAGCACCACCAACCAGAAAATCTGGGAAGGAAAGTGCCAAGGGTCAAATGGTGGGAAGGCCGCTTTTTCAGCGTCCTTCGCAACCTCTGCAGCGATCAAAATCGGAGACATAGCCTATCAGGTCCCTAACGGCGTTGGATTGGATCAGGTGTGGTTAGACCACAAACAGGATCAAAATCGCGACCAGGAATGACAGAATGCCCAGCGCTTCTGACAGCGCCATACCAATAAACAGGTTACCGGTCTGCTGTGGCGCAGCGGATGGGTTACGCATTGCGGCGTCCAGGAATGAGCCAAAGATGTTACCCACACCAATTGCCGCACCGATCATGCCGAGGGTCGCAAGGCCAGCACCGACATATTTGAGACCGAGAGTGATATCGCCTTCCATGAGAATCTCCTTTGGGAAGTCTTTCGTTCGATTTGCGCCCCGTGAAGCCTGTTCGAGGGGACACGTCAAGTTGAAACAGCACGGCTAAATAGCCGCAGTGAAAACAGCTCCTTAGTGCGACGGGTGTAATGCGTCGTTCAGGTAAACGCAGGTTAGGATGGCAAACACATAGGCTTGCAGGCCCGCAACGAGGAATTCCAGAGCGTTCAGCGCCACACCCATGCCAAAGGCCAGGGGCGCTACGAGCAGTCCAATGCCACCCGCCGTGATGCCGGTAACCGCAAATCCAGCGAACAATTTCAGCAAAATATGTCCAGCCAGCATGTTTGCGAACAGCCGCAATGATAGAGTCAACGGACGCGCGATGAACGAAATGATCTCGATTGGGATCAGGATCAAATAGATGACAATCTTACCCAGGATGTGCATGTCGCCCAAGGATGGCGCGAACAGACCGAAGAATTTCAAGCCATTCTTCCAAAGGCCAAACACGATCACGATGCTGATCACCAGCAATGACAGAATACCGGTAACGATCAGGTGGCTGGTCGTTGTGAACGCATACGGCGACATTCCGATCAGGTTGGCGAACAGGATAAAGAAGAACAGCGTAAACACGAACGGGAAGAAGCGCAGGCCTTCTTCGCCGGCTGTACCGCGAATCATGTCGGCGACGAAGCCGTATCCAATCTCACCCATAGATTTCAGGCGGTTCGGAACGATCTTTCCACGCGAAGCCGCATAACCGAAAAAGGCGATGCACAGGACAACGCCAAGCAACATAAAGCCGGCCGCATTTGTGAAGGAAATATCGTAACCGAATACGGGAGGGAGCTCGAACCATTTCTGGACTTCGAACTGCTTCATAGGATCGGCGGCGCCGTAGAAAAAGAGATTCATTTTCGCGTCTATTCTTCAGGTTTAGAGCCCGTTTTGTCGGCGCTCATGGCCGGATTAGCGGCATCCGTCAACTCTTTGTACGCGCGAATAACACCTAGGATGCCAGCGGCGAGACCGAAGCAAAGCATGATCAAAAGTCCCCAGGGCTTGGTTCCAAGGAAGTGATCAATCCCCAAACCGATCATAATCCCAACAAATACGGAGGCTCCGAACTCTGCGCCGTAGCGCAAAGCCAATGCGCCCGCCGAGACGCCGTCCGATGCATCCTGCTGTCTTTGCTTCTTTTCCAATTGCTCCTGCGCGCTTTTGGCGCGGGCAATTCGGTCCGCTAAGTCATCGTTTTCTGGCGTGTTCATGGCGAGTCGCTCGCGTGTTTACTCAGCGGCAACAAGCTCTTCAGCTGTGTCCAAGTCAACCGATACCAGTTTGGAGACGCCTTTTTCGCGCATCGTCACGCCGAATAAACGGTCCATTCGGCTCATCGTCACGGGATTGTGCGTGATCACGATAAAGCGCGTGTCGGTCCGCTGGCGCATCTCGTCGAGCATCCGGCAGAAGCGATCGACATTGGCATCATCCAGCGGTGCATCGACCTCGTCGAGCACACAGATTGGCGATGGGCGAGACAGAAAGACCGCGAAAATCAGCGCCGTCGCCGTCAGCGCCTGCTCACCACCTGACATCAGTGACAATGTTCCCAGGCGCTTTCCAGGCGGTTGCGCGAAGATCTCAAGACCAGCGGCGAGTGGGTCATCGGCATCAACCAGGCGTAATTCAGCTTCACCACCGCGGAACAATGCTGTGAACAAGGCTTTGAAATGCTCATTGACCTGATCAAATGCTTCCAGCAGGCGCGTCCGGCCTTCATCATTTAGGGCCGCAACGCCTTCGCGCAATTTCGCTATCGCGGCCGTGAGGTCGGCCTTTTCTTCAGCCTGTAAACCCAAGCGAGAGGAGATTTCTTCAACTTCCGCCTCGGCTTCCATATTTACACCGCCGAGATTTTCACGGTCGCGCCGCAGGAAATCGAGTTGACGATCGGCTTCCTGCACGTCCAGCGCGTCCATTTCCTCTTCTTCCAAACCAGCTTTAGCGATGGCAAGGAGGCCTTCTGGCGCCCTTTGGAATTGCGTTTGCGCAATCTCAGAGGCTTCGCCGAGCCGTTCTGTGGCGTTTTCAAGTTTGGCATTGGCGATGGCGAGCGTCTCGCGGGCGCTCATTGCAAGATTGTTCGTCGACCGGGCGGTGTCTTCGACTTCTCGAATCTCGGCTTCACGCGCGGCCAAAGTGTCGGCAGCCGTCTGGCGTTCGGCTTCTAGGCCTTCGACTCGGGCAGCCAATGTGTCGAGTTGGATTTGCAGGGCTTCCGGACGTGCCCGGGCATGACCCGCTTCGCTTGCGGCTTCTGCGCGGCGTTTGACGAGCGATTCCACCCGCGCCACTGAGGCATTAAGGCGGCCATCCCAGCGGTTCACATCTGCTTCCAGCGCGGTGCGGCGCGCCATGGCCTGTTGCCGGTTGCGTGTCAGGTCG
>JBCCDZ010000071.1:0-11441 GCA_039030525.1 Pseudomonadota bacterium
CTGTCCCCAGATCAGAAAGGTTAGTTTAGAACCTCTCTATGCCTTCTCCCCTGCCATCCATACCCAATAGCCCACGTACCCGTACATGCCGTCCAATGGACGTAGTAGATTTCAAAAATGCCACTGTCCCCAGATCAGAAAGGTTAGTTTAGAACCTCTCTATGCCTTCTCCCCTGCCATCCATACCCAATAGCCCACGTACCCGTACGGTTTCGGTCAGCATCGTGTCGACAAAGGCCATCCCCACCGCGCCACTGCCAATCACTAAATAATCGGTCTCGATATCCATTGTGTTCCTTCCAAACGCATCTCACCTGCTGGTGCGCCTCCGCACCGACGATGATCTAGATCTTCTTCGTCCTAAGCCCAGCTCGATTGTTCGGGTCAAGCGAAGTTTGCGAAAATAACCAAACCGGATGCGCTAAGCCTTCGTTTTAATGGCAGAATCTGACAATTCCCGATCCGATTGCTAATATTGTAAGATGAGATTTATAAACATGCTATTGCTTGTGATGAATAAGTATAGTTTGATTTCTACGTCGTGTTCATTTGCAGATGCGATATCGGTTTTGATAGACTGGACAAGGGTGGAGGAGACTTGGCGTGGCATACTACAAGGATTTGAAAAAGGACTATCGCTATCCCGCAGGCAATTCGGTGCCGGGTCAGTCCGGCTGGATTGCCAGGCACCTCAAGGCGCTGCGCACGCAGCTCTTTCAAGAGATCAGAGGTCAACGTCACCCTAACTCCCTGATTATCGGGTCGTGGAATATCAAACACTTCGATGGCGGCCGGCCGCGCCTGCCAGAGAGCTTTCACTATATCGCTGAGATCATCGACCATTTCGACATCTGTGCCTTGCAGGAAGTGAAGAATGTCTGGGCTGTCGAGAAGATTATGGATTTGCTGGGGCCTGACTGGGCGTATTTTATTAATGACAGTTCTGACGTCGGGCGCGGCAATCACGAGCGCATGGCGTATCTGTACAACACCAATAAGGTGCGCTTTCGCAATCTGATTGGCGAATTGACCTTTGACCAGCGCACTCTGACCGGCATCGAACCGGTGTCACGGACGCCGTTCTTTGCCAGTTTCCAGGCGGGTTGGTTTCGGTTCACGCTTTGCTCTGCACATATCGCATCAAAGGACGAAGCCGGTCGGCCATCGCGCGCTGAAGAGATTGGGTTGATCACTGAAGAACTCGCCAAGCGGGCGGGCAAACAAGATGAAGTCTATATTTTCCTCGGCGATATGAACACCGACAATCGCCAACACGCGGCCTATCAGAAATTTGCGGAAAACGGATTTGATGTGCCGGACTTTCCGCCAACCAATTCAACCGGAAAGAAATTCTTCGACCTGATCGCGTTTACCGGACCCGAAGATGTATCCCGGCGTTTGAGGCATGGCGCGGTGGGTTTCTGGGACTCGGTTTTCACGGATGCGGAGAAAAGCGACTACGAACCCTTTTCCAAGGCCATGAAAGGCCGAACACTGCAGGATCCGTTTATGTATTGGGCCTTCTTCGACAAAGTGCGAGACGATATCGCCAATGGCACACTGGGTCCTGGCTATGCCGACTGGGACAAGGAATATTCAAGTTGGCGCACGGATGAAATGAGCGATCACCTACCGGTCTGGATCGAGCTGGAGACCGATTATTCAGATGATTACCTGGACCGATTTGTCGTCTGATGATGAGTGTGTGGCGGTGAGACAGGGATTCGAACCCTGGAGACTATTGCTAGCCTACACACTTTCCAGGCGTGCGCCTTCGACCACTCGGCCACCTCACCGTAAGCCGGGCTGTATACTTCAGACGGGCGATACTGCAAGGTGTGACATTGCAGTTGGCTGCACATGACCCATATTGGCAGAGAACCAGATCAGAGGCTGACTATGTTTTTCTCTCGTAAACCTGCCGCCCTTCCGACCCGTGAGACAGCTCTACCCGGGCGCGCCATGGCGATTCCCACGGCCTCGACGCATTTCGTCAATGGCCGCGACTTGAACGCGCCCGCGCCAGATGGAATGAAGGAAATCGTCTTTGCCTTAGGCTGTTTCTGGGGCGCAGAGCGTGTGTTCTGGCAGACCGACGGCGTCTATCTCACGCAGGTTGGTTATGCCGGCGGATATACGCCGAACCCGACTTATGAAGAAGCCTGTTCCGGCCAGACCGGGCACACAGAAGTGGTTCGCGTGGTTTATGATCCCGCTAAATTGTCGATGGAGGCGCTGCTAAAGCTGTTCTGGGAGAGCCATGACCCGACCCAGGGCATGCGCCAGGGCAATGATATTGGCACACAATACCGATCGGCCATCTATACCTATGACGACGCAGACCTTGCCGCTGCGAAGGCGAGCGAGACCGCCTATAACCAGGCTCTTAAAGGCGCTGGTCGCGGCGCGATCACGACCGAAATCAAGGCCTTGGACGCGTTCTTTGCGGCTGAGGATTATCACCAGCAATATCTCGCCAAGAACCCCGGCGGTTATTGTGGTATTGGCGGAACCGGCGTGTCCTGCCCGATGCCGAGCGCGCATGCGCTCGACTAGAGCGTCGAGCCACCGGTCACGGAAAACCGCTTGCGGCTGGACAACATGGACTGACCTTGTTGAACGGCCTGATTGGTGGCCTGTGCCAGTTGCAGGATCGGATCGACTTTCAGCCGATCAACTGCGAGTTTGAGATGATCCATGGCTTCGCGCACGCGGATCGGATCAAAATTTGCCTGCGCCTGGTGTAGCAAAGCGCGTCCGAGATCAATCCGTGCCTGGACTTCAAAGGCTGGCAACATTGGTTGCTCGCTGGCCAGGCGCTTGCGCCGATATTCGACCACCCGGGTGAGGTGCTCCGGTGTCGCCAGGGCCAGAGCCATGGAGCAATAGTCCGTTTCCAGCGTAAGCAGAGTCCGGTCTGGCAGCGCGTTGGCATCCTGCAAACAGTCTTCGAGTATGGCCGCTACGGGCGCGAGTTTCTCGGCGCGATAAGCGGACCCGTCGGCCAGGCCAGGTTGCAAGGCGCGCGCGACCAGGTAAGCAACCACACGAGATGTCGTGCTTTCATTGGTCTTGTCGATTTGCGGCAACAGACCTTCAGAATGCATGGCATCATCTGGCTTCAGCGAGCCGCCCAGGGACAATACTTCGACACTGGTTGGTTGTTGTTTTCCGCGATTTCGATGCCCCCACAGAACCAGGTCCGTCGATGATTTTTCCAACCACCTCGTCGCTGCGGCGCGCAGACCTTTGGCGCCCTTGGCCCGAATGCGCGGGGCCCGAACGATTTCGAAAGGCGACCCGAACGTGAACAGGTCCAAGTGGTCTTCCAAAGCTTTGAGAATGGCTTTTGTCTGCTGTCCGCCTTTGGTCCCGATAATCGGCGCGATGGCGATGCCGAAGCCTTGCGTCGACTGACGTTTGCGACTGGCCAGCGTGGTCGAAATGATGGTGATCAGGGCGGCGGCAGATCTGAATATGAAATAGACCAGAACCAGCGCCGCCAGAATGGCTGTCGCAAAGCCGAGACTGCTCCAGATCAAGGATCCGGCAATCTGGCTGTTAAACCACTCGATCAATGTAGTCACTTGCGCGGGCATAGCGATTTTGGCCTGGTACGAAACTCGATCCCCCAGATACCGCACGGAAAGGCATTTTCGCAATGCCAAATGACTGTTAGGGGACGATTCCGGTCAGCCTGTGGGTGTGGAGGACACAATTCGCGATGTTTCGCACACGATTTGCTCCGTCGCCGACCTATTATCTGCATCTTGGGCATGCGGCATCGGCGCTGCATGTCTGGCGCGCCGCGGAGCAGGCCAATGGCGAGGTCTGGTTGCGGATCGAAGACATTGATACGACCCGTTGTCGGCCGGAATACACGAACGCTATTTATGAGGACCTGCATTGGCTCGGCCTCGCCTGGCCCGCGCCTGTTCGTGTGCAATCAGAGCATTTCGAGGACTACGCGGCCTGCGTAACCGCCCTGCAGCAAAAGGGTTTGGCATATCGCTGTTTCCGGACGCGGACAGAATTGGCGCAGCTGCCTGATCCGAAATGTCCCGGCCCGCACGCCGGATCAATTGAATCGGAGCTTCTGGAGCAAGGCACCCCATTTGCCTGGCGCCTGTCTTTACAAGCCGCGCGCGCGCACCTTGGATCGGCTTGGGAGCAACTGACCTATTCTGAGATGACGGCGGCTGGATTGCAAACGCACCGTGCGCGGCCGGACACTGAAGGCGATATCGTGATCGCCCGGAAAGACAGTCCGAGCGCCTATCACTTGGCCGCGACGCATGATGATGCGCTACAGGGCATGACGCATATCATCCGGGGCGATGATCTGATTGATGCGCCGCACGTTCAGACGCTGTTGCAAGTATTGTTGGATTGGCCGCAGCCAATCTATCACCACCACGCTTTGGTTTTTGACGCGGACGGTCAGAAACTGTCCAAGCGCCAGAAGAGTATTTCGCTTGCGAGCTTGCGCGCTGACGGTATGACCGCGGATCAAGTCAGAGCGCGTTTAGGGTTCGCATAATATGTCAGAGCAAACCGTCTCGTCCGGTCCGCCGATCTGGTTTGGCCCCTTAATGGTCTTCATGGGCGGCGCATGTATTGGCCTGGCTCCGATTGGATTAAGGCTCGGCCTTGATGATTTAGGGCCGCAAGCGATCGCTTTTTGGCGCTTTGCGTTTGCGGTGCCGGTTCTGTTTCTCCTGGTTTTGCTCCTGAATCGCCGCCTGCCCGCCATGCCGAACAAGTTTATCGTCATCGCCGGTACCTGTTTCGCGTGCCAGATCGCGCTGTGGCATTGGTCGCTGACCCTGACCACGGTGGCGAATTCAACCTTCATTGTGAATATCGGGAATATCTGTGTGGGCCTGACCGCCTGGATATTTCTCAGGGAACGCCCGAGCGCCACCTGGTTGCTGGCTGTGCTGATCGCGATAGCTGGGGCGGCCGCGCTTTCGCTCGGTGGCGGCGAAGGCGGCAAGGTTGATCTGCGCGGTGACCTATTGGCGTTTGCAGCCGCCATTCTGGTGTCATGTTATGTCGTCGCCGCGAAAGTCGCGCGGCGCTCATTGTCGGGCATCGAAGCGATTTTTTGGCTGACCTTTTTTGAAATGCTTGTTGCCGGTTTGATCGTTCTGGCGTTTGGCGAAGATTTTCTCCCAGTCAGTTTGGCTGGCCTATTGGTGCCGCTGTTTCTGGCCTTAGTGGTGCAGATTGGCGGACAGGGCCTGATCATTACCGGGCTTGGGCACACGCCAGCGGCGCTTGCAGGCATTCTGATTGTGGTTCAGCCTGTGGTTGCCGCGGCGATTTCCTGGCAGCTCTTCAATGAACCGCTGGCGCCGCTGCAAGCTGGCGGTGGTTTTCTCATTCTGGTTGGGATCTTCATTTCGCAACGTGGTCGCCGCGATGACCAGAAACCAGCTGCGGCGCTCGCTGAATGAGGATGTTGGCTGCGCGGCCCGTCTAGAGAATAAACTTCGACAAGTCCGCATTGCCAACCAGGTCGGACAATTGCGCCGTGACATAGTCTTCGGTGATGGTCACGGTTTCGCCTTTGCGGTCAGAGGCGGTGAAACTGATTTCATCCAGCAAGCGTTCCATCACCGTATGCAGGCGGCGCGCGCCGATATTCTCGACAGAATCATTCACTTTGACGGCCAGATCAGCCAAGGCATCGATGGCCGCTTCTTCGAAGGTCAAAGTGACGCCTTCGGCATCCATTAGCGCTTGATGCTGACGGATCAGCGAGGCTTCCGGCTCGACCAGGATACGACGCATATCATCACGGGTCAGCGCGGTCAGCTCGACCCGGATCGGCAGGCGACCTTGCAGTTCGGGCAACAGGTCTGACGGCTTGGACACATGAAATGCGCCTGAGGCAATGAACAGGATATGGTCTGTCTTGATTGGACCGCGCTTCGTCGAAACGGTCGTGCCCTCGATCAACGGCAAAAGATCGCGCTGTACGCCTTCGCGGCTGACATCGGCGCCTGAACGTCCTGAGGCGCCAGCCACTTTGTCGATCTCGTCGAGAAAGACGATGCCGTCTTCTTCGACCGCACGCGCGGCTTCGCGCGCGATCGCATCCTCGTCGATCAGCTTGTCGGCTTCTTCATCGATCAGCGGTTGATAGGCTTCGTTCACGGTCGTGCGGACGCGCTTGGTGCGCTGGCCCATGGCTTTGCCCAGCATGTCGCTGAGATTGATCATGCTCATCGAACCGCTGCCAGGCATATCCATCATCTGCATCGGATTGCTGGTTTCTGCGAGATCGATGTCGACCGCCTTATCATCAAGCTCGCCATCGCGCAGCTTGCGACGAAAGACTTCGCGCGTTGAGGATTGTGCGTCCTCGCCGACCAGCGCATCGAGCAGGCGCTCTTCGGCGGTATCGCGGGCCTGATCTTCGACGGTTTTTCTTTTTTGGTCACGCAGCATACCGATGGCGGATTCGACCAGATCACGCACGATCTGCTCAACATCGCGGCCGACATAGCCGACCTCAGTGAATTTGGTCGCTTCGACTTTCAGGAACGGCGCGTTGGCTAGCTTGGCGAGTCGCCGCGACACTTCCGTCTTGCCGACGCCGGTTGGGCCAATCATCAGAATATTTTTCGGCGTGATTTCTTCTCGCAAACCCTCTGGCGCTTGTTTGCGGCGCCAGCGATTGCGCAGCGCCAATGCGACCGCGCGCTTAGCATCATTCTGTCCGACAATGTGGCGATCAAGCTCTGAGACAATCTCAGCAGGCGTCAGTTGGGTCATAAGCGGGTCCGGCGTATCTATGCAGGTTCAGGTGGAAATACCTGGCTCCATGTGCCGCCTTTTGGGAAAAATACAAGCACAGCTCTGCGCGCGGTTTTCCATCCCGCGCCGAGCAGAACGACGCCCGTCCCGATAATCATGGTGACTGTGATGAAGATATTGAACCCGTCCAAACCAATTCGATTGAGCACGAAAACCAGTGTGATAATGAAGGTCAAAAGACTGGCCGCGATCAAAGCCCGGCGATTCAGCGCGAGCGAAATCACGCCAATCGTTAACAAGACCAATAAGAGGGTGATGCCTTGTGATGCGTCATCTGCGCCGCTGGTCGAACCGCCAAGGATGTTTGAGCCGGTAACCATGGCGCTAATGCCCCAGATCAATTGCGGGGCCGCAGCGAGATGCAACCAGAACGCATTGTCTGACGCTTTGCGAATACGTTCCGGGTCTTTCATGTCGAACCAAATTGCGATTGCCAGCGTCGCAGCGCCCATCAGAATGAGCAGCGGTCCGCCAACCACTTGATAAATGTCGCCAAAGAAGCTCGCGGCGACATAGACCGCACCCGCGGCAGCAATGGCGCTCATCGCGAGCGAGAAAGGCAAGCGGAAGCGGAAGAATATGGCGAGAGACGCGGCCAGCGCAGATAGGAACACAAACACGCCCAAAAGGCCGGTGGTGCCATACATTTCACTGAAATCGAGCCGCTCAATATCCGCGCCGATAAGGCTTGCTGCGAAGGACATAGCGGCGGCGGTGCAGAACACGACGAAAATCACCGAAAGCGCCATGCTGGGCAGCAGAAGCCGCCGACGTGCACAGAAATACTCCATCAGTACCCAGGCAAAAGCCGCCACAGGGAGCGAGAACAATACCCCGGCCAGCAGATTGCCCGAGGCCATGGCCGGCGCGGAAAATGTGCCGACCAGAGCGATCACGCCAACAAAAAGAATGCCGAGGCCGAGCGTGATGAAAATGTCGTTGAAATTGGCGAGGAAGCGCAGATTTTCCTGTCCGATCTGCTCGCTCCCGGCACCGTCATCCTTGCGTGACAATAGAAAGGCTTCCAGGCGTGACGCCTGATCAGCGCTCAACAGGTTGGCGGCGACGGCCGCGCGTAAATCGGTGCGATCAAACATCCAGGACCTCCACCGTGAAGTTGGAATTGGTATAGACGCAAATGTCCGCCGCAATTTCCATTGCCCGCCGACCCAGGGTCTCAGCGTCTTTCTCATATGCAATCAGCGCCCGCGCCGCGGACAGCGCGTAATTTCCGCCCGAGCCGACTGCGACGACCGGATGTTCCGGCTCGAGAACATCTCCGGCGCCGGTGATGACCAGTGTCGTGTCCTTGTCGGCCACAATCAGCATGGCTTCTAGCTTTTGCAATTGGCGTTCGGTGCGCCATTCCTTGGCCAGCTCGACGGCGGCACGTTGCAACTGGTTCGGGAAACGTTCGAGCTTTTGTTCCAGCCGTTCGAACAAGGCGAAAGCATCTGCGGTTGCGCCCGCAAAGCCGCCCAGAATATCGCCGCCACCCAGACGCCGCACTTTGCGGGCATTGCCCTTCATGACGGTTTGTCCCATCGAGACTTGCCCATCGCTCAGCATGGCGACGTGTTTGTCCGTGCGAACAGCCAGGATGGTTGTGCCGTGCCAATCTGGCGACGGTGAAGATTTATCGTTTATCATAAAACTCTAAATGACGAATATTTATGAAAATATCAAGCCCCCGTTCGATTCGAGCGCGGTTAGGCTGACATTTTTTGTGTCATAAAGGGCTGAGATTTCAGCATTTCTTCGAATGCAGACGCCGATACTGGAGGGCTATACAAGAAGCCCTGACCAATGTCGCATTTGCGACTCGTCAGGAAGTTTGCTTGTTCCTCGGTTTCGATGCCTTCACCGACAATCGTCATGTTGAGCGAGTTGGCCATGGACAGGATCATATCAACGATAGCGCTCGCCTGTTCATCCTGCGGCGTGCCGGTGAGGAATTGTCGATCGATCTTGAAAACGTCAAAATCAATCTGCGTCAGAACCGCGAGGTTTGAGTGTCCTGTGCCGAAATCGTCCATGGCGAGCTTCATGCCAAGCCGTCGCAATGGCTCAAGCACGGTGCGGACGCGATCAGGCTGCTGAATGGCGAGACTTTCCGTGATTTCAACTTCAAGCTGGCGCGGGGACAGGCCGGATCTTGCCAGCGCATCAAGAATGGTCTCCGCCAATTGCTCATCTTCGAATTGCCGAGGGGAGACATTCACTGCGAGATTGATTGGAAATCCATCGCGCGTCCACTTGGCCGCCTCATCGCAGGATTTATACATGATCTGCGAGCCGATTTTGCCAATCAGACCACATTCCTCAGCCAGTTCGATAAAGACGGATGGCGATACCAGACGCCCATTGTCTAATTGCCAGCGCGCCAGCGCTTCCGCGCCTGAAATGCGACCCGTCTCCAGATCAATCTTGGGCTGGAATAGCGGGATGAAGCGGTCTTCAGCAACGGCCTGGCGCAGTTCAGCCTCGAGTTTGACTTTGGCATCGCGCTGGCGCTCAAGCTTCGGCGTGTAAAACGCAAAGCCATTGCGAGACTTTGATTTGAGATCGTCCAGTGTCGCCTGAGCACGCTCTAGAATTTTAGCCAGGCTATCACCGTCCTGAGGAATCAAGACAATGCTACCGTTCAGGGTCACTGCAACACGCTGTTGCTGACAGGTCAGCGGTACGCGGAACTCGCCGAGCAGTTCGCGAATGATCTGAGCGACATCATCGCGAGACGCGTTGGCTTTCATCAAAAGCGCAAACTGGTCTGAGAACAGACTGCCAAGCACCCAGTCGCTTGGTTCATAGCCATGCTTCATCACCGCTTGATCAGCAAAAATCTTCAGGCGCGTGGCCGCCTCAATATAAGCGTCATTGGTGAGCGGTAGGGTCGGACCATCTGGCGTTGCGTTTTGTGCTTGGAACTCAATTGTAATCAGAACCGCCTGAGACGTGGATCCAAGGATTTGCAGGGCTTCTTTGACTTCTTGATGAAAAGCGGGCTCGTTCAACAGGCCGGTACGTTCGTCCAGCCGCGCCGTGGCGCGCAAATGATCAAGCTCCTTGGCGACACGGCGTGTCGCGCGTGTTGTCGCGAGCGCCAGTTGGCGAAATTCGGCGAAAGCAAATTTGGACACTTTGCGCCGACTGGTGCCGACCAGGGAATAGTCGCCGATCAGGCGGGTCACTTGGCCAACATATCCAACCACAGTATTGGCGAAGAACCCCATGATCAGTGCGGACAAGCCGGTGACGCCCAAACAGATCAGGACAGCGGCCCAAACCGGGAGCGGGGGTTTGAACTCCAATCGAGGCGCATAAACCAGTGTGCCGAGTGTCTCGTCGCCATGCGATAGCGGGAATTGCATTGCACGCTGCTCTGCTTGTGCCGACAGATCACCGATCATAGGCTCGCCAGCGGGGTCTAGAAGCATGGCGCGTTCGGCAAGTGAGTGCTGCATGGCCGTTGCGATGATTTCGGTGTCGTTGTGCGCCAATTCTTCGGTCATCAACTCTGCGACTTGCAGGCCGCTCTCGTGCGCGCTGAGCTGATATGCGTTCCAGGATTGGGCAAAATAGAAGATTGTAAAAATGCTCGACAAGATGAGCGCCAGCACTCCCGCGACAAGCGAAAGTATGCTCGCGAAGCTCGACCTCGCGAGTGTTCTTGAAAAGGCTCGAATAGGTTTCAACGCAACTGCCTTATGTGCCCGACTCATCCCTCTAAGGCTGTTGTGACGACAATTGTTTAGGGAGTCGTGAACAGATCTGTGCTAGCCGTCGCACGATATTCACCTTATTTGAGCCCGCATGACTGACAGAACCGCTACTATCTCGCGCAAGACCAAAGAAACCGATATCACCGTGACCGTGAATCTGGACGGCACCGGAAAGACGGATATTTCGACAGGTATTGGGTTTTTTGATCATATGCTGGACGCGCTCGGCCGCCATTCCTTCATGGATCTGAGCGTGAAAGCGGACGGCGATCTGCATATTGATGGTCACCACACGGTCGAAGATACGGGCATTGTTGTCGGCCAAGCCATCAAACAGGCGCTGGCCGATTTCGCTGGCATTACCCGATATGGGCATGCCTATTTGCCGATGGATGAGACGTTGAGCCGCGCGTCCGTGGATCTCTGCAAGCGTCCATACTTCATCTGGAAGGTCGATTTTCAGCGCGACAAAATCGGCGATATGGACACGGAATTGTTCAAGGAATTCTTCCAGGCTCTGGCCGGCAATGGCGGCATGTGCCTGCACATTGAAAACCTATATGGCGAGAACAATCACCACATTGCGGAAAGCTGCTTCAAAGCCGTCGCGCGGGCGCTGCGTATGGCGGTGACCCCGGACATGAAACTGGCCGGGGCCGCAGCCAGCACCAAAGGCAGCCTTTAGATCGGATTTTGCGGACAGATCAGATATTTCTGACCTGTCGTCTTAGCATTGTATTTGGCGACATTTTCAACCTGCAACGCCTCTGACAAAGACAGCTCGGCCGTATAATGGCTGGCAAATGTGGTGGTCAGTTCATCCGCCACACGCTTGCGCAGGCGCATCGCGACATCCATTCCGGCTTTGGCCAGGAAGTTTGGCAATAACCAGCC
>JBCCDZ010000072.1:0-11420 GCA_039030525.1 Pseudomonadota bacterium
GCTGGCCAGGTTTGACCGAGCGGATGACATCCTCGCCAACCGCTTCGTCTTTGATTGAGGCAATAAAGTCTTTGACGACGGGGAGCGCAACGTCGGCCTCGAGCAAAGCGACCCGGATTTCGCGCAGCGCAGCCGTGACGTCTTTCTCGGTCAGCGCACCGCGCCCGAGCAATCCGTCAAATACCCCGCCGAGGCGGTCTGTTAGCGCGTCAAACATCGCGTCACTCCTTTTGCCGATCTGTCCATACCGGATAGATAAGCGCTCATCGCATCAACGCAAAGCAGTAGCGCCCCACTGAGCGAGCCTTCGCCGAGTGAGGGACATCGCCAGGCTCCCGCTTGAAAAGCATGTCCTGGTCAACGCGCACGTACTGTCAGTGCGGTGAATGTTGGGCGCGTAAAGCACGGCTGTGGATAAGAATCAAGCCTCGGAGTCGGCCATGATCAGGCTAAGCCGGCGAATGGCTTCCTTGGCTTCATCGCGCAACATGGACAGCACCGCGACATCAACCCACTCGCCATCAGCGAATTTCTCATATTCACGCAGCACGCCTTCTTTCATCGCGCCGAGCGATTCAATCGCCCGAATTGCGCGCGTATTACGGTCTTCCACGTACCATTCAATCCGCTTGGCGCCCCAATCCAGAGAGCGTTGAATCAGCAATTTCTGGATCGCGGCATAAACGCCCTGGCCGCGGAGATGCGGTTCGATCCACGTATAACCGAGCCGCACCCGTCGATGCATCTTGTTCGGATAAAGCAGGGCGGTCACGCCAACAAACCGATCGTCAGCATTCGGGTCGAGCAAGGCGAAGCCGTAAATCCCGTTTTCCCGTCCTTGTTTCAGGACATGGTCATAATAGGCGTCGAATCCAGCGCCACGTTGAATCGCCGGCAAGGACATCCAGATCGAATTGACCGCATCGCTGGCGCGCAACTGTTCACGAAACCGCTCATCAAGCGGTTCGAGATGAATGAGATCATTCTGCAGGCCAGGGGCGGTGAGATCCATGTAACTAAGATGCCCTTCTCAACGATTGAAGCAAGTCAATTCTCGATCACAGATTGTACAGCTTTGTCGCAAAGCGCGTTGGCCCTGCCGGATAACCTTAATAAGGGGGGAGGAAAGGGCCCGGCAGGACCGCGCTGATCGGTGGCAGGAGGGATTGGGGATCGGTTGCCACCGGAGCGTTTTGACGGAGACAGAATTCCTGCCTCTTACAGTGATCGAAATGGGTTCTGAACGCCCTTATTCAAGGCTGGAGAGTGATGAACCCCGATCAACTAAGTGTGAGGATAGCGATTTTGAGATAGTTGTATAATTGATAAATTGTCTGAACCAGATAGACAGAGCCTATGCATCTTCCCACGCTTCGTCAGCTTGAATTTCTCTGTGCCGTGGCCGATCAGGGTTCGTTCTCGAAAGCCGCAGAATCCTGCCACGTGACGCAACCAACTTTGTCTGCGGCGATCAAGGAAGTCGAAGGCTTGCTCGGTGTGCAATTGATTGAACGCGAGGCCCGCGGCGCGTCACTCACGCAGGCCGGTGAAGCAGCCGTCGAGCGCGCCCGCACCATTCTCTCCAGTACGGCAGATCTGGTGTCTGCTGCGCGACAGGCGGGCGCCCCTTTGACTGGGCCCTTTCGCCTCGGCGCGATTCCGACCATTGCGCCATTTCTATTGCCCCGCACCTTGAAAGCGCTGCGCAAGGCGCATCCCAGCCTGAAACTGTATCTGCGCGAGGATCAAACTGAGCGGCTGCTGGATGCCTTGAAGTCTCGCAGTCTGGATGCGGCGCTGATCGCCTTGCCCTGGGAGGCCAACGGGATCGAGACCATGGACCTTGGAGACGATGAGTTCCTATTGGTGGCGCCCAGTGGCCATAGCCTGATTGATCAAAGCAGTATTCGATCCTCAGATTTGGCGGATGAAGATGTCTTGCTGCTCGAAGATGGGCATTGCTTGCGGGATCACGCTTTGTCGGTGTGCCGTTTGCCGAGCAAGCGGAGCGGCGCGGACGTGACGGCGACCAGTCTGCCGACACTGGTCCATATGGTGGCAGGCGGATTAGGCGTTTCGCTATTGCCGAAACTGGCCATTGAGGCAGGGGTCACATCTGGTGCAGATGTTGAACTGCGCGCGTTTGAAACGCCAATGATCGGGCGCCGGATCGGCATCGCCTGGCGCACGGGGTCACCGCGCGCCGAAGAAGCCCAGATGATTGGCGAGATTGTCCGCGGCGCGCTTTAAGTCGGAAGTGGCTTTTCCCGATCATCGACATGCGCTGAGAGATTGTCTTCGGCCCGGAAGACCTCTTCGTCCAACTCGCCTTCCCATTTCGCCACCGCCGTCGCCACCGCAGCATCGCCTGTCACATTGGTCATGGTTCGCATCATGTCGAGCAAACGGTCAAATGGCAGGATGAAGCCAATGATCAGAAAGGCTTGCTCTTCGGAAATTCCGACCTGGGCCAGGGCCATTCCGGACAGGATCAAGCCAGCGCTCGGAATCCCCGCCGCGCCGATCGAGACCAGAGTCGCCATCACAGCGACGAGGACATATTGTGCCAGTGTAACTTCAATGCCCATGGCTTGCGCGCCGAATAGCGCCACCATGCCAATATAGATGGCGGTACCATCCATATTGATGGTCGCCCCGAGCGGCAAAACAGAACCAGCCACTGCTTTGTCGACGCCGAGATTTTCCTCGGCGCAGGTAATCGTCACAGGTAGGGTCGCTGACGAGCTCGCGGTGGAGTAGGCGACGGCTTGCGCGTCGGTAATGCCGCGGAAGAAGGGCATGAGCGGCAGCCGTAGAACGGTTTTGATAATGCCGAATCCATAGGTGAAAATCATATGTAGGAAGCAGGCGAGATAAAGCGCGATGGCCAGCGTGCCGAGGCTTTGCAGCACGCCAAGCCCTTTGGTCGCCATCACGGTGGCCATTAAGCCAAACACGCCAATCGGCGCGGTTTCCATGACAATGATGGTGACTTTCATCATCGCTTCTGATGCGCCGTCAAACCATTTTGCAACCGGCTCAGCAATCTTGCCGGCCATCAGAATGCCAACACCGAAAATGATCGCAAAGAAGATGATTTGGAGAATATTGCCGGTGGCGAGCGCCTCGACCGGATTGGTCGGAACGATCGCGAGGAGCCGTTCGACGAACCCGCCAGCGGCTTCGGCTTGGGCGGAGACTGCTTGCATCCGCGAGACATCAGCCCCGGCAAACGTATCCGGGCTCAGACTGGCGCCAGGTCGAAAAATGGTGGCCATGATCAGGCCCAGCGTGACAGCAATCGCCGTGGTGCCGAAATAGGTCCCGAGCGTTCGGACCCCGAGACTGCCAAGGCGTTTCGGGTCGCCCATGGCAATAATGCCGGAGACCAAGGTGAAGAAAACCAGAGGGACGATCAGCATCCGAATAAGGCGCAGGAAGAGATCGCCAATCCAGGCAATATAATTCTCAGCAAAAGCGCCGCCGGACTCTGCGCCCATGCCGTAGCGCAGGCCGAGGCCGACAGCGAGGCCAACCACGAGGGCCGCGATCACGCGTTTCCATAGATCAATCTTGAACCACCAGGCCATGTCCGCTCCCATCAGATCTGTATTTTGATGACGCTAGTCCGCATTGCGCAGCTATTCAATGTTGCAGGCTCAGGATATGAGCAGACCTATGGATATGCTCGATCGTCTATCATCTGGCTGGAAAGCCTGGTTCATCTTGTTTGCAATAACGTTGACAGCTGCTGCGCCCGGCGTGTTCAATCTACCGGCGCTGGATCGTGATGAGAGCCGATTTGCGCAAGCGTCCAAGCAATATATCGAAACCGGCGACTATCTGATCATTCGCTACCAGGACGAGTATCGCAACAAGAAACCGGCGGGTATACACTGGCTCCAAGCGGGCGCGACGCATGTACTTGGCGACGAAGACAAGCTGGACATCTGGACGTATCGGGTGCCGAGCTGGATTGGTGCTGCTTTGGCCACGCTTGCCACATTCTGGTGTGGCATGGTTCTGATCGGACGCCGTGCGGCATTTTTAGGCGCCGCTTTGTTCGGCGCCACGCTATTGCTGACCAGTGAAGCGCATATTTCCAAAACCGATGGCGTGCTCGTCTTCCTGACGACATGGGGGATAGGCGCGCTGGCGCGGCTCTATATGGGCAAAGCTGAAAACCCTAAACGCATTGCAATGGTCTTCTGGTTCGCCATGGGCTGCGGCCTGCTGATCAAAGGGCCGGTTACACCTATGGTCGCGGCCTATGCCGGGTTTGGTGCCTGGGTCTGGGCCAAGGCGGGAGAAGGCAAAGGCGGTGATTGGTGGCGTTCGCTGATCTGGTGGCCTGGCCCGGCTTTGGCCGCAGCGATGTTCCTGCCTTGGTTGATTGCCATTCAATTCGCGACCGATGGCACGTTCCTTCAAGGCGCCGTGGGCAAGGATTTGAAAGACAAGTTTGCTGGCGCCTCTGAAGGCCATGCTGGTTGGCCTCTTTATCATCTCAGCCATATTCCGGTCTGGTTCTTCCCGGCCGTGCTGCTGCTGATCCCAGGCATGACACTGGCCTGGAAACATATGCGAGGGGCGAGTGAAAATGCGCGCCGACGCGGAACGGATGCGGTGTTTGTCTTCCTTGGTCTGGGCGCGCTGACCGCACTTGCGACCTGGATATTGCCGGGGGAACTCGGGAATGGCGCGCCATCTGCTTATGCGGGGCTCGTGATTGTCGGTTTCTGGTGGCTGAGTACGCGGCCAGAATGGCAAAATCGCTGGTCTATGGACGGCGCGGCGCCCCTTTCGGACGAATCCAAAGCGATCCGATTCCTGGTCGCCTGGGCACTTTTGACCACCGTCTTCTTTGAACTGATGCCGACGCGGCTCAGCCATTACATCTTGCCGGCCTATCCGGCATTAGGACTGCTCTGTGGTTGGGCCGGTCTGAAACTGATGGCTGGCGCGCGCTTGCCGGTTTCCAAATGGCTGAGTTTTGCCGTGTTTGCGATTGGCGGTGCCGCGCTCTTATTCATCAGCTCGCCTTTGGCAGCGCGTTTGGTCAAGACCGAAGCGGCGGGAGACTTCAAAACGGTTGCGCCAGAGCTGGTCATCAACCAATGGGCTGCTTATGTGAATTTCCCGATCTGGCTCTGGATCCTCGGCGCCATCGCTTTCGTTGCAGCGGTCGCAACGTTCCTGATCCGCCGTATGGGGCTCACCGCCACGTTTGGTATTCTGGTCAGCCTGTTCCTCGGCTGGCATGCGCGGATCCATGTCTTGCCAACGCAGCTTTGGGCCCAACCGACCGAAAGCGCGCGGTTGGCATTGCAGGGCGTTTGCGGCGTCCCGAGTGAGACCTGCGAAGACGGCCGCACCAGTCCTGAGCGTGTGCTCTCTGTCGGGTATGCTGAGCCATCCTATGTTATGACACTCGGCACCCAGAACCTGCATTCGCCAGAGACGCCCTTAACCCTCCCGACGGATGAGGCCTCCTATCCCGTCGTCTATCTGATCAATCTGGAAGTCCGCGGCAGTCCGCCAAGTCGCTGTGAAGCTTTGGGCGACGATTGCATCCCGTCAGCCCCCGACATTCGTGATGATTTGTTGTCGCAGGCCGATGAGACGGGCCTTTGTGTCTCGGATTCAGACCCGGTCTATGCCTTGAATTATTCGAATGGCGATCCGGTCCATTTTGTTGCTTACCGGTTTGATACAGGCGGTTGTTGATCTGGCACATTCTGTCGCGCGTCATTCGTGCACATACCCACCAGAATAGGGGCTCTTACCTAGGTGATGAACACCCGGGAGGCCCCAAATGGACTATGTCGAACCACACAGAAAGCCGGAAGGATTGCGCGATCGCATTGCCTTCGCATTTGTGAAAGTCCTGCGCTTTTTCGCCGATCTGTTTTTCCGCAAGCGCTATGGCCACCGCGCTGTGGTGCTTGAAACCGTGGCCGCCGTGCCGGGCATGGTGGCGGGCCTGCTACAGCACTTGCGCGCCATCCGCCGCATGCGGGACGATCAAGGCTGGGTCAAAGAATTGCTCGATGAAGCCGAGAATGAGCGCATGCATTTGATGACCTTCATTCAGGTCGCGCAGCCGACTCTGTTTGAGCGCGGTCTGATCATGGTGGCGCAGGCTGTGTTCTATAATTTCTATTTCTTCCTGTATCTGTTCGCACCCAAGACAGCGCACCGCGTGATCGGCTATTTCGAAGAAGAAGCGGTAACCAGCTATACGCAGTATCTGCGCGAGATTGATGAAGGCCGTCTGGAGAATGGCCCGGCACCCCAATTGGCGATCGATTACTGGGATCTGCCCGCGAATGCGCGCCTTCGGGACGTTGTCATCGCAGTGCGCGAAGATGAGGCCGGGCACCGCGACCGCAATCACTATTTTGCAGATGCCTTGATCGCCGGTGACGCGCCCGCCGCAGAAGATGCCGGCTACGCGTTGCGCAAGACATAACCCACGCGTGGGAAGTGGATGTGAATGTTTTCCGCGCGCTCATCCTGGCGGGCGATGATCACCCGATCAGCATTGGCAATGACAAGATCGCCCTCGACCCAGTCCTTGGCATAATCATCCGCTGCAATGGCAACGCGGGCGCCAGGTTCGAAATCGCGCAAGTCGCCAGCTGTTGACGCCGGCTTCAAGCGCGGCGCGGCCGCGTGCGCAATCTGCACGGCGTCTTCGCCGTTAATCTCTTCCGGGGCCTGGCCTTTGAATTCCTTCAGGCGGCGATACCAGTCCTGGGTCAGCGGCGCGCTTTCAAAACAAGCCTCAAGAAAGTCTGGAATATTCTTTTCAACAAACCAGGGATTCATGAAGGCGTGCACATCGACCATGCCAGGCTTTGTGCCGACCAACCAATCCCCCGTTCCGGCCAGACGGCCCCCTGCGAGCCGCTCTTCAATCCAGAGCAACTGGCTGCGCCATTGATCGCGCATGAACGGTGCGGCAGCTTTCATGCCCTCGATGTCAAAGGCACGGCCAGACATTTTGGTGCGATCGTCGATGAAGTCTTGCGGCATGTGTTCGCCAATCGCGCCGAATATGACAGCAACACTGGTTTGAAACCATTTGCCGTCCGTCCAGCCCGCGACCATTTTCGCCAGACCTTCATGCCCCGGTAGATTAAGCGCCGGGATTTGGAAACGCGTTTCCAGCTCGGTCAGCATGATGGAGGTGTCGCAAAAGATATCCGCGCCAATCTGCATCACCGGCGTCCGTCGATAGCCACCTGTCAGTGGCATCAAGTCCGGTTTGGGCATGATGGCGGGAATTTCCACGGCGGCCCAGCCGAGATTCTTCATCCGCAAGGCCAGCCGGATTTTCTCCGAATAAGGCGAGCGATCGAATTGATGAAGAATGATGCTTTGGGCGTTTGCCATATTTTTTGCCTCCCCAGACTTTGCGGACACCCTAATCGTGTTTGTTTGGGCTTTCCAATGGGGGATTGTCGCCTAAAACAGATTCAAAGACAAAAGTTTGGGAGGTGGAGCAAAATGCTGGATACAAAATCGATGCCCCATGTGGCGGATATTCCGCGCGTGCAGGCGGAACAACGCTCGGATGAGGTTGCGCTTTGGTATAAGGGCGAAGAAACCACTTTTACTGAACTCAACTCGCGGGCCAATCAGGTCGCAAATGGCTTGATCGCGCTTGGCGTGGCGCCTGATCAGCGGGTCGGCTATCTGGCCAAGAATACAGCCGTTTATTATGAGATGATGTACGGTTGCGCGAAAGCGCGCGCCGTCATGAATGGCGTGAATACACGGCTCGCTGCTCCGGAAGTGCAGTTCATTCTATCCGACGCCCAGGTCCAGGTGCTGTTCGTTGGCCCGGACTGGTTCGAGATGATCGAGCAGATCAAGGATGACTGTCCGCATCTGGAGCATATTATTACGGTCGAAGACCCGCGAGAGGGTTGGCCAGAATATACAGCCTGGCGCGATGATCAGGCCGCGACCGAGACGGGTCTCACAACACAAGATCAGGATGATGTCATCCAGCTCTACACTTCAGGCACGACAGGCCTGCCCAAGGGCGTGATGCTGACCAATGATAATTACCGCTCTTTCCTCGATCAGGCCGGTCAGCTGGACTGGGCGAGCTATGGTTTCGGTGACACAGTGATGAATGCGATGCCGCTTTTCCATGTCGCGGGCGTCAATGCGGGCGTGGTGGCCACCGCGCAAGGCGCGCGCACAGTGGTTCTGCCAGAAATCAACCCTGCTGAAATTCTTGATCTGATCGAATCCGAGAAGATCAATCACGCTTTCTGGGTGCCAGCGGTGATCCTGATGCTGTCGCAAATGCCGGATTTCCGCGATCGTGATTATTCCAGCCTGCAGCAAGTCTTCTACGGCGCGTCACCGATCACAGAGGACCTGTTGGTCACTGCGGTTGAGGTCATGGGCGCGCGCTTTACCCAGCTTTATGGCCTGACCGAGACAGTTGGCGGCGGCACGTATTTACCGCCGGATGCGCATGACCCTAGCTGGGGCAAGTTGCGGTCTTGCGGCGTGCCTTATCCGAGCACGATTGTGCGCTGTGTAGACAGTCAGGGGAATTCGGTTCCAACCGGTGATGTCGGCGAAATCGTGATCCAATCCGGCTTTGTCATGAAAGGCTATTGGAACCGCCCGGAAGCCACCGAAGATGCGATCCGCAATGGCTTTTTCCATACTGGTGATGCTGGCTATTTCGATGAAGACGGTTTCCTGTTCATCCATGACCGGGTCAAGGACATGATCGTGTCTGGCGGTGAGAATGTTTATCCAGCCGAAGTCGAGAACGCGATCTTTGGTCATCCGGACGTGGCGGACGTCGCTGTCATCGGTGTCCCAGACGAAAAATGGGGCGAGTCGGTCAAAGCCATCATCGTGGCGAAAGAGGGCACTAATCCGACCCCGGACAGCATCATTGCCTGGGCGCGCGAGCGCATTGCCGGATATAAATGTCCGAAATCCGTCGATCAGGTCGAGGCCTTACCGCGCAACCCATCTGGCAAGATCCTGCGCAAGGATTTGCGAGAACCGTATTGGGAAGGCCAAGAGCGCCGGGTCGGAGGCTAAAATATGGTCGATGATGCGCATGGCGTGCATGATTTTGTCTATGATGCGCGCAATGCCGACATCCTGGTCTCGATCAATGGTGAACTGAAACATCGCGATGAAGCGACGGTCTCAGTGTTCGAGAGCGGCTATCTGCTTGGCGATGGCGTCTGGGAAGGCATTCGGGTCCATGACGGAGGTATCGCGTTCCTGACGGAGCATTTGAAGCGTCTCTATGCCGGCGCCAAGACAATCGACATGGATATCGGACTGACGCCAGAGGCGCTCAGTCAACAGCTCTTTGATTGTCTGAAAGCGCAGGATATGCGCGACGGCGTGCATATCAGGCTGATGGTCACGCGCGGGATCAAGAAGACGCCTTATCAAGGTCCGCGTTTTACGATCACGCCGCCAACCATTGTGATCATTCCTGAGTACAAATCACCGGTGCCGGAGATCCGCGCCAAAGGCGTTTCGCTGTTTACGGCACACGTCCGGCGGACGGGCCCCGCGGAACAGGATCAGAAGCTGAACTCGCATTCCAAGCTGAATTGCATTCTCGCCTGTATCCAGGCCGATAAGGCTGGCGCCGATGAAGCGCTGATGCTCGACCCGGACGGCTTTGTCGCGACCTGTAACTCGACGCATTTCTTTATCGTCCGCGATGGTCAGGTCTGGACCAGCCCGCCGGATTATTGTCTCGGTGGCATCACGCGCGGCAATATTATTCGTGTCTGCAAAGAGAATGATATTCCAGTCGTCGAAAAGCGGTTCTCTTTGTTCGATGTCTATTCCGCAGACGAGGCCTTCATCACCGGCACCTTCGCCGGCACCACGCCTGTCCGCGAAGTGGACGGCCGCGTCTTGCCGACCCTGGATGGTCCGATCACGCAGCGTCTGTCAGCGCTCTACAAAGACCTGGTCAATGCGAATCTGACGCCGATCACATGACCGGGAACCCCTTGCGCATCGCCATGTGGTCTGGCCCGCGCAACATGTCGACCACAATGATGCGCAGCTTTGGCGCACGCGCGGATACGGTGTGCGTCGATGAGCCGTTCTACGCTGCCTATTTGAAACAGACGGGGCTGCGTCATCCTATGCGGGATAAAATTCTCGCAAGTCAGGAGACCGACCCAAACGCGGTCGCGGCGGACATGGCGTGTCGTCCCGTTGGGCCGGCGCGCGTCTTTTATCAAAAGCATATGACCCATCACATGGTACCGAATATCTCTCGCGATTGGATGGGCGCCTGCCGCAATGTCTTCCTGATCCGCCACCCGGCGCGAGTGATAGCGTCTTATGCTCGAAAGATGCCAGATGTTAGCCTGGAAGCGATTGGTTTTCCGCAACAATTGGATCTGTTCGAGCACGCCGAGCGTCTTGAGGGCAGCACGCCCCTGGTGATTGATAGTGATGATATCTTGCGCGATCCTGAGGCGGCGCTGAAATTATTGTGTGACGGGCTCGGTTTGAATTGGGATGCGCAAATGCTCTCCTGGTCGGCTGGCCGCAAGACAGAAGACGGCGCCTGGGCCCCGCACTGGTATGATGCGGTCTGGCGTTCGACCGGCTTCGGGCACCCGCTTGGCGCGCTGCCAGAGATGCCGAATGAGCTGATGGGATTTTATCTTGAAGCGGACGAGATCTTTCAACGCCTAGCAGCGCACAAAATGGCACGAACGAACGGGATCTAGTCGGCTTAGACGACGCCCGATCTCCGAGTGCCCAGGCACGTACGGACACACCTTTCCATAAAAATTATTCCACTTAATCAATGCATAGAGGTCGCCAAATTTGTTGAAAAATCCAGTTAGGGTACCAACGTGTAGCAGAACAAGAAATTTCTTGGGGCGCGTCCATGATGCTCCACATCTTCTGCGCGCATTGCATTCTGGGTTGATTGTTATCCTAGGCAGAAGCTAGTCCTGCAGAGTGATCCGCTAAGGGAAAATGTAAGGGGACATACTAGTCGCATGTCACACGTCAATCAGTGATCACGGGCTAAAATTGTCACCAGTACTTGAACAAACTCTTCATATATAAACTTGGTGAGGGAGCCTGCCGCACGAGGTAGTATGATCGATTGGTCGCATTAGGAGGAGTTTCGATCTTTTGAATATCTCTGAAACCAACACTTTCTAACATCTTCAGGTATAAGCTTTCTGTCGGCTCCCAACCCAAGACCCAGTTTGCACCTTCTCGATAAGAATCGTGATCACGGCGATTTCTCATATCCAAATTCTCACCAGGAATTGTTTGGTTGGATATAATCAATTTGTCCGTCTTGAGGGTGGTTAAATATTCAAGAATGAAAATTGGATCACGGAAATGGTAGAGAAGTCCTAAGAAACAAA
>JBCCDZ010000073.1:0-11419 GCA_039030525.1 Pseudomonadota bacterium
AAGCCACCAGCGGCAGCAAACAGGCCGACTTTGACTTCCCGAATACCAATCTTCGCGCCTTTGGCCGCCACTAACAGATCGCAGCTGAGCGCCATTTCGCAGCCGCCCGCAATTGCGAACCCCTCAATCGCGGCGATCATGGGTTTTTCGCAACCCTGACGGACGAATTTGGTGAACGGACCGATATCCTCGCCGCGGGCAAAGGCTTTCAAATCCATGCCCGAGCAGAAATACCCACCGGCGCCCGTCAAGACGCCCGCGGTCAAGTTTGGATCATCGTTCAATTCCTGCACTGCATCCCAGACGCCATTCGACAAAGCGCCATTGATGGCATTGCGCGCATTCGGTCGGTTCATGGTGATGATCATGATCCGACCGCGACGTTCAACCAGAACGGCTTTCTCTTCTGTCTCTGTGCTCATTGGGTTCGACCTCCACTTTTAATTGACCCGTTTCAAAGTCAGGTTGATGCAAAATCCCGAAGACGCAACGGTGTCGCTACGCGAACTGCCTGACCTTCATGTGCTTCCTGACCGCGCAAAGCGAGATGATGCAAACCGCCTATGGCAACCGCTCAACATCCGGCAATGACCATGCACCAGTGAGCACAATTTCCTGCGGCCAGTAGATTCTGAGCAAGATCTTGAACTCGCCTTCTGGGGCTGGAATCCAGTTCGCAACGTCTTGCGCAGGTGGCGCGTAGGACAAATACAGGTCCAAGCTGCCATCCTGATTGAAGTTCAATTGATGATTGCTGCCCAGCGAGTATCGATCCTGCGCATTGCGCTCTGGGTAGCCTTCAATATCGTAATTGGTGACCGACCAGAATGCCTGGGTTGGCGGCAGCTCATCCGCCTCAAAATGAAGCCGATACGTGTTCTGTCCGTTCAAGGGTTGCATCGTCTGATCAAGCTGAGTGACACCATAAACCGCGTCCTGCGAGATATTCGTCCCTAGCCCCCACATCGCCCAGTATGCGCGCCGTGCGAAATCCGCCCCCCAATTGCCCATGCCCAGATCGAGATTGAACAGCCAAGGCTCGCTCTGCGCCGTGCCTGAGTAGAAAGCCGCTGAATAAGCCGACTGCTTAGACTTTAAGCCTGCCTGGAGGGCCGCCTGCGTTTGCAAAGACAGGTTTTCAAATCGCGATGGTGCACTCAGGTCGATGCCCCAATTTGATAAAATTCGGAACATGTCCTCATCCGCTTGCGGTCCAGGGTTCGCGGCGACCATCTCGAAGAATGTATTATAGAATTCCGCAGCCTCCATTTGCAGCGAATACGGCACCGGCAATCGCACTTTTCCGAATGTGTATTGAGGTGCATAGTCGGCGAACGGATCGACCCCTGTCATCTGTTCTTCCAGGCTCATCAAGAGGTATTCGTCTTGGAGCAGCGCAACCGCCTTTGCGTCCTCTGCCGAGTCGGCTTGCACACGGCCGGTGATCCAAACCATGTTTGTCGGACTACGAATTAAAGTGTGGCCATCAGGTACATCTCCGCTGAAATTCTCATGCGCAATCAGGTATTTCTGCGCAGCCTGTCCAGTGGTGCGCGACCCCAGGCTTTCGAACGTATTGGTCCAAGCATCCAATAAGGGCATCACATAATAGCGATCCCCCATATTCGGGATTTCGAACACAACCGGCCCGGCGCTCAGATCCAGCCATCCGACGCTGTAAAGCGTGTTCCGATTGCCCAGCACGACGGCCCTTTGTTCCGGTTGCGCCAGTCGTCTAAAATGAATGAAGTGGTTGGGCGTCGTCCGCGGGCGAATTGGCACTGTCAGCATCAGATCCTGGCTGATCTTCATGATCACCAAGGGATAGGCATAATCGAAAATCGCCTCTGCTTCAGTGAGCACCCGCGTGCTGAGGTCTACGGGGGCTGCGTCAGATGCCTCGCGCACCTGATCATTAGACACGGGAGGCGCGTCGCATGCCGCCACTATGGACACCGCCACAATTGCTTTGATGGCGACGAGGACGGCGCGCATCCGTTTGGCGCTGATGCCAATCTCAAAGGTCATCTCATTCTCCAGTGTTGACCGTATCCCCATTTCGCTCATCCTCATCGAAATGAGTTCAGAAGCCGGGGTCAACGCTGTCGGCGGGGAACCATCTGGAATCTGAGACAGGCGGTCAGTCTATTCCACGGTGATCGGGGTGCGCGCAATCACTCGCTTATTGTCGAGCACATAGCGCAATTCATACGCACCCGGTTCTTTCGGCGCCCGCAACTCGACCGGATTGCCTTCGCGCGTGTAACCATAATCTCCATACCGGTTATCTGCTGCATCCGGCGCGACGATCGTGACCCAGTCATTTTGATTGCCTGGCCCAGACCATTCAACATTGAACCGTTTCTCCGGCGTCACGCTTGCTGGACCTGACACACTGGCCTCAACATCTTCCACATTAATCGTCTTGGTGCCGACGACGCGGCGCCCGTCCAGAACGTAGCGCAGCTCATACATGCCGGGGTCGACCGGCATTTTCAGCGTCACTGGAGACCCCTCTCGCGCATATTCATAATCGCCATAACGGTTCTCAGCAGCGTCGGGGGCGACCACAGTCAACCAGTCATTCCGCCAGCCTGGCCCCTCGAAACCGAGCTCGACTGCGGCGCCAACCCCGGCGGTCTCGACGGCGGTCAGATCGACGATCAGATCCGTCACGACCAAGTCCTTCTTGGCCAGTACTTTTTTACCATCCTGGACATAGCGCAATTCCCAATTGCCAGGCTCCAATGGCATGCGCAGGGTCAGCACATCGCCGTCGCGCGTATAGGCATAATCGGTGTATCGGCCCGCCGATTCTCCTGGTCGAACCACCGTGAGCCAGTCATTCTTGCCACCCGGACCGGTCCATGAAATTTCGTGATATGAACCGATTTCGACCGTATCCGGCGCCTCCATGGACGCTTCCACGGCTGTCACTGTGAGCGCGCGACGGGCGATGACTTCCTGTCCGGCTTGGACATAGCGCAGTTCATAAGTACCCGCTTCAAGCGGCGCCTTCAGTTCCAGCGTTTCGCCTTCACGCGTATAAGCATAGTCCATATAGGCCCGGTCCGCTGCATCCGGAGCGACCACAGTGACCCAGTCATCATTATAGCCCGGTCCGGTCCAGGTGACATTGAACAGCGCGCCCGCCGCAATGGTCTCTGGCGCCTCCATGCTGGCCGCAACCGCAGTTGCTTCGATTTGCAGACTAGCCAGGACCCGTGATGGCCGTCCCAGCACATAGCGCACTTCATAAGATCCGGGTTCAGCCGGCATCCGCAACGCCAGCGGATTTCCGCCATCACGGATATATTTATAGGTCTTGTACGAGCCAGGTGAGCCGTCGACATCCGTCACCGTCAACCAGTCGCTTTCTCGCTCAGGCCCAGTCCAATAGACCATCAGGTCCGAGCTGACAGGCGCCGCGCCGTCTGGCTCTGTGCGCAAGGTCGCTTCGAAACTTTGTTCCAATGCGATCGTGACGGTCTTTTCAATACTTTGCACCACCTGAATGGCAGTCGCTGACCCGCTGAGACCGCGTTCTGGCCATTCGACAAAGACGTCATAAATGCCGGGGTCTACCTCGACTTCACTGACGCCAGCGTCGCTGGCAGAAAACGCTTCGTCGCCATCTGCCGACACCACGCGCCAGGATAGCCCGGACTCAATTTCGGGGCCTTGCGCCAGATCCGTTGCCCGCAACACCATTCGCGTTTATGTGACAGGCTCCTGCACGGGCACTTCTGCGACGGTCTGCTCCAACGCTTCGGACAATTCCTCCGCGCTTGTGGCATTGAGATAGCTGCCACCTGTATTATCGGCCAAGCATTGCAGTTGCTCCTGATCCGCTTGCTCAACCACGTCAAAGCCGATCACATGCGCGGTGAAATCTACGCCGGCTTGCTCGAGCGCGTTGCCGATCGCACATGGGTCGAGATCGCACGTCTCGCGGCCATCGCTAACCAGCACAACTGTCGCCTTCTTTTCAGTATAGGCAAGCTGTTCTGCCGCGAACTGGACCGACGCGCTTAGAGGTGTCTTGCCCTTTGGATTGATGCCATTGACGGCTGCGCGCACGGCCTCGCGGTCAGTACCAATGTCGACGACTTGTTCGATGTCGCTGCAATCGCCTTCGCGATTATGACCATAGGCGACCAGACCGAGGCGTTGGCCTTCTGGCAAGTCATCAATGATCTGACCGACAACGTTACGAGCGATGGTGATCTTGGCCTCGCCCTCAATCTGGCCCCACATCGAGCCGGATCCGTCCAATACAAGAATGACATCCTGATCTTCTGCTTGCGCCAGAGGCGCCATTGCCAGACCGGTTAATCCGACAACCGAAACGAGTGCGCGTCCTGCGCCAATCTTTCTCGTCATACGCGTCCCTCTATGACTTGGGAGACAGATACGTCTCCACGTCCCCAGAATGCGAGTATGCCACTTATCCTTAATACGAGCAAAGCCCGCACCATTGGCGCGGGCTTTGTCATTGATTTCTATAGTAAATTACTTGCTCGGTAAGGACGCACCGCTCCAGCGCAATGCGTGCCCCGTCGCCAGCAACAAGCCGCCGGCAACTGTCAATTGAGTCTCGTAATCGTGTAAGGATTCCACGAACGCTCCGATCAACAACAGACCGATTCCACTCGCGATCAGAATACCGATCGGTATCGTAATACGCTTCGAGCTTAAACCGATGAGAGAGAAAGGAAGAGCGGCGATGACAAAAGCTCTGTGCAGCCATTCGGCCTCAGCCCAGACGCCAGCAATTGGGAGAAAAGCTGACAATAAGGGGAGTGCCAGGCAGTGAAGAAGGCATAGACCGGACAGCGCAATCGCCGAGCCATCTACCACCGCCGCTCCTGACGTTCGACCAGCCATTAAAAGGCCAACCTGACGCCAACCCGGATATTCTGACCCGGCGCAGGCGCAAGGTCTTTGATCACGGACGTAGCGAACCGCACTTCTTCATCTGTCAGATTGCGCACTTCCACAAATGCCTCCGTTCCATCAGACCCGATGCCGAAATCTGCCAGATCCACTTCGCCGCGTAAATCGAAAACTGTGTATGCATCTGTGGCCAATTGTCCTTCGCCCGGATCGTCTTGCTCACCCGCGCGCGTAACGGCCGCGCCAAGTTGCCAACTGCCCCACTCTGCGCTGACATCGCCGTTAAAGGTCACGGGCGGAATGAATGGCGCATTCTCGCCACCTTGCAGATCAGCTTCGACAAAGTCCAAACCACCCTTAAAGGTCCAATCGGCCGCGAGGAAACCGTCGTCGACGACATATTCACCGTAAATTTCGCCCCCGACAAAGTCGGCATCGTCCTGAACGAACAAGAATACAGGCAGGCCATCGGCTTCAGAAACGAGTACGCCATCTTCCAGCGTTTGTCCGGGCGTCAGATAGATGAAATCAGTGAATTTGGTCGTGAATACGTTGACCCCGAGCGATAGATTTTCTCCGCTCCAACGCGCTGTACCCTCAATATTCCAACCGGATTCCACGTCGAGATTAGGATTGCCCACCTCGAACTGATCGGTCGCGAGGTGTGGCCCGTCGGCAAATAGCTCACTCTCGCTTGGTGCGCGCTCCGTATAAGAGATTTGTCCACCAACCCAGAACCCGCCATCAAAGTGCGCATGGGCGCCGAAAGAGGCACTCAACAAATCAAAATCGGCTGATCCGAATTGTTGATTTTCATACTCGACATTATCGAACCGAAGTCCGCCCTCGATCGCAATGAGATCATCCCATTCCTGGGTTTCGTACAAAAAGACGCCCCAGTTCTGGATGTCGGTTGGCGTGATGAAGGCTTCTTCACCGACAGCGCTAAATTCGCGATCCGAGTATTGAACGCCAAAGGCGCCGTCAAAGCCGCCAATAACGTGGTCGAACTCGACCCGGCCTTCAACACCACTATTCTCAAACACGGTGCCCGCTTCGCCCGGCGCTTCGAACTCGGTGTGCTCATAATCAACAATAGCGAGCGTGCCGGTCACGTCGGTCAGGAAGCCATTATCAAGCGTCACGCCACCACGAATATCGACGCGGGTCTGTTCGAGGTCGACAAACGGATTTTCCTCTTCTTCTTCCTCTTCGACCGCTTCCCCTTCGCCGCCTTCTTCTTCGCCATGCTCTTCTTCATGGCCATGACCTGGCAGACCATATTCAGCGGTTTGCTGACGAACCGCGACGCCGAAGAACGCGTCATCGCCGACCCAGCTGACACCAGCCGCAAGCGTTTGAGTTTCGACGAAGGAATTCTCAACCGTGTCGCGAGTTTCCTCTTCTTCCTCGTGCTCTTCGCCCTCTTCTTCTTCTTCCGCTTCTTCAAGCGCGCGAAGGCCAGCAGATTCAGCAAAGCCCGGAATGTCGTAATTATCAAAGTCGCGCATAGAACCTGAAAGCGTGAACACCAACGGCCCGGTGGTGAATTGACCCCGTGCTGCGAGTTCGGTGCCTTCATTGACGCTATTATAGGCGCCGAACAGGTCGGCTGAGCTCTGCTCTTCTGGCAAATCTTCGACAATCAGACCGTCAACAACGTTGACCACGCCGCCAATCGCCTGACCGCCATAGCCCAGCGCCGCTGGTCCACGGAGGATTTCGATTTTCTCAGCGTCGATACCGTCAGCTGTCACTTGGTGATCCGGAGATGCCGCTGAGACATCGATCACGCCAATTCCATTGGTCAGCACTTGAACGCGCTCAGCGCCGAGCCCGCGCAAGACAGGGCGGCTGGCGCCTGCCCCGAAGAATGTGGTCGAAACGCCTGGTTGGCGATCCAGCGTGTCGCCAAGCGTCCCGCTCAGGGTTTCGAGAATCTCTTCCCGATCCAGAGCGGTTGCATTGCCGACCAGCTCGTCCGCGCTGCGGTCTGGTCCAGGCGCGGTGACAATAATTGTCCCTTCGACGCGTTCGCTGTCATCAGATGCCTGCGCATTGGCGGCACCGATCAAAAGCGGCGCTGCAGCGGCCGCCATCAGGAGTTTACGGTTCATGATTAACCTCTAAGTGATGTAATAACATCCTCAAAGCCTATTTGAGAACCGATTGCAACCTGTTTGGTACGTCCCTTCGAGGCGTGCCGAGTGTCTGTGACTTAACGACCACACATGTGCTGCGCAGGGCGCAAAAACAGCTTATCGTTGGTACTTTATGAATTGCGTTTTTGTTGCGATGCGATCGTATAACAAGCGGGCTGTGTCATTGTCGTCGGCCGTATTCCAATAAACCACGGGACATCCCGCTTTGTCGGCTTGCGCATACACAGCTTCAATCAATGCCCGTCCCACCCCTTTGCCTCGCGCCGCGGGCGTCGCGAATAGGTCCTGGAGATAGCAGACATTTTCAATCCGCCAGCAATGGCGATGGTACATGAAATGCACCAGTCCGAGCGCCTCATCACCGTCCCAGGCAATGTATCCTGAGGGTTCATATGGTCCGTCAGTGAGCAACCGTTCAAACGTGCTTTGATAGACGTCGTCACTGACTTCGGATTCGTAGAATTCCAGATATCCAGTCCACAAGGTTCGCCATACCGCTTGATCCTCCGGGCGGATCGTTTTGATCGTGATCGACATGTCTATCCTCGCTTTATGGAAACAACGCCTGCAGGCCTGAAAGGCCTAATGTCTCGTCCCAACCCATCATCAGATTGAGGTTCTGGATGGCTTGTCCGGATGAGCCCTTCACGAGATTATCGATCACCGCGATGATCACGACGCGACCAGCGACCCGGTCTGGGTAAACAGCGATACGGCAATTATTCGTGCCGCGAACGTGCTTTGTATCGGGCGCTGAAGACCCGAGTGGGAGGACCGTCACGAACGGTGCATCGGCATATTTGGCCGCAAGCGCAGCGTGCATTTGATCTGCATCCCCGCGGACATGACAAGTCACCAACTCACCTCGCACCATTGGCAAAAGATGCGGTGTGAACGTCACGCCAATGTCACTGCGCCCGGCTTGCAGGTTGAGTTCCTGCTCGATCTCGGGGGCATGTCGGTGCTGGCCAACCCCGTAAGCATGGGCGCCTTCAGCCGCTTCTGAAAACAGATTGCCCTCTTTCAGTCCGCGCCCAGCACCCGAAACACCCGACTTGGCATCGATAATAATGCTGTCCGGATCGATCATCCCGATCACCGGCAACAAAGCGAGCAAGCTGGCAGTTGGATAACAGCCAGGACACGCGACCAAGGCCTCACCCTGCAGCGTCGCGCCGCGCCATTCCGATAATCCATATTTCACCGCAGCCGTCCGCGCTGGATTGAGGTGGGACCGACCATAGGTATCAGCATAAAGGTCAGCATCGCGCAGGCGATAATCCGCCGACAGGTCCACCACGCGCACATGCTCTGGCAGCGTTTCAATCAAATCCTGGCTGGTGCCATGTGGCAAACACCCAAACGCGACATCGATGTCGCTCCAATCGACGTCTTCTGCCTTCACCACTGCCAAATCGGTCGGACCCGCGAGATGCGGAAAGATGGCTGACAGGTCTTTTCCCGCCAGGCTGTTGCCGGTCGCCGCCACCGCATCAACGCGTGGATGACCAGCCAGCAAACGTACGGTTTCTGCACCCGTATACCCTGAGGCGCCCAGCACGGCGGCTTTCAGCTTTGCTTCATCACTCATGACCAAACCTTTGTATCAGATACGAAAAAGGCGCCCCGCTGGAGCGCCTTTATCACGTGTTCGATTAAACCGTAACGCTTAGCGCTTGGAGAATTGGAAGCTACGACGGGCTTTCGCACGGCCATACTTCTTCCGTTCAACAACACGCGGGTCGCGTGTCATGAAGCCAAATGGCTTCAGCGTGCGGCGCAGTTCCGGCTCGAAATTGACCAGAGCGCGCGCGATACCGTGACGGACAGCGCCGGCTTGACCTGACAGACCAGAGCCTTTGACGGTCGCAACCACATCATATTGCGTGCGACGATCCGCTTCGACCAAAGGCTGTTCCAGCACCATGCGCAGCACAGGGCGGGCAAAATACTCGTCCTGGTCTTTGCCATTAATGGTGATTTTGCCAGAACCTGGCTTCAGCCAAACGCGAGCGGTGGCTGATTTCCGACGGCCGGTGCCATAAGAACGGCCTTGCGCGTCGATCTTTGGTTCCGCAGTGATCGGGGGCAGTTCTTCAACAGCGCCTTCACCTTCGGTGACGTTTTTCAGGTCTTCAAGAGATTGTGCAGTTTCAGCCATGTTTAGGCGACTTTCGTATTCTTGGAGTTCATGGCTGCAAAGTCGACCGCTTCTGGCGCTTGCGCCTCGTGGGGGTGCTCTGCGCCAGTATAGACACGCAGTTTACCAAACTGCTTGCGGGCCAACGTGCTTTCTTTCGGCAGCATGCGCTTCACGGCCATTTCAATGGCGCGCTCAGGGAACCGACCCGACATGATCTTGCCGGCTGTGGTCTCTTTAATGCCGCCCGGGTGACCGGTGTGACGATAATAGACTTTGTCTGCCAGCTTGTTGCCGGTGAATTTCGCTTTCTCAGCATTGACCACAACGACGAAGTCGCCTGTGTCAATATGAGGCGTGAAGTCAGCGCGGTGCTTGCCACGCAGACGTTTGGCGACGTAGGAAGCAAGACGACCCACCACGACATCGGTCGCGTCGATGACGATCCATTTGTTCTCAACGTCGGCTGGTGCGTTATAAGTTTTCATTGCTCCGCCGGAGCCTCTCAATCGGAGTTACTGGATAATGTTCACGCGCCCGCATCTACGCGCCGCGAAACGCCTTGTCAACGCGCCTTTCGCGCTCGGTCTGCTTTTCCTTGCCACGGCCTGTGGCCCTGGCCAAGAGCCGGCTGAGACCGATACCGCCGAAGCGTCGGTAGAGTCTACAGAATCCACCGGTTCAGGCGGTCTGGTTTTGCCCGCGGTTTGGCAGACAAATGACCTTGAAACGCCAATCACATCGATTGGTGTCGCAGGGGAGCTCGGCTCGACCGTCGCCGTTGCCTATTCAGATGGGGGGTTGCAATTCCTCGACCTCGAAGGCGAGCGCGTGACAGACAAAGCCGAAATGAATGTCTCGAAGGTCGCGGATGGCCAGTTCATGCGGCTTCAAGACACTTCGGTCACCGTTTTCCCCGGAATTACCTTTGAGGGCGGTTTGTCGCTCTATATTCATGGCGGCGTGCTCTCGGAACCCCTGCCCTATCCGCTGGATGCGGGAACCAGCTCCGCCATTCTCGGCCTGTGCAGCGGCGCGCCCACCTTCGAGCGTGATGGCGTCATGCGGATTGGCTTCTGGACCGCCGATGCTCCGACCGAACTCAAGCTCGGCCGCGTGGTCGAGGTCGGCGATAACCTGATCCTCTTGCTCGATCAGCCAGCCGTCGCGAATGCCAATATTTCTACCTGTGTGCTGACCGATAGCGAAGATGTGGCTTACTCCGACCCTGTACTCAGCGCGGCAGAGTTGAAGCACCGCAACAAGACTTATCGGTTCCTGCTTGATGAATATGGCGGCTATACGCTGATCGCCACGGATGGCGCGCCCGTCGATTTCCAGGTCTTGGATGGCATCACTGTCCGTCCACCTGAGATCCCGGTTGCGATGGCGGGCACAGGCGATGCCCGCGGCGGCGGTTATCCTGGCGGTGTGCTGGTGATTGCTGGCGAGACGCGCGATGGCGTTCACACGGTCACTTATATTGACCCGAGCAAGGTTACGCTGACGCCGTTTGGCTATTCGTCTGAATCGGCGCGCGACTAGTCCAGACCAGCCAGATCGCTGTCAAAAGCACAATCACACCCAAGCCCTGATGCACCAGGGCAATGGGCAGAGGGGCGGCGTTGACCAGGGTGATGATCCCCCAAACGGCCTGAGCGGTGACCAAGGCAGCGATCACGGCAAAACCGCGAAACGCTTCGGTGCCCCGTGCGCGGAAGGCGGCATAGAGCGCAAGCCCCCACAGTAAATAGGCGCCCAAGCGGTGATTAAACTGCGTCGCCGCCCGGCCCTCAAACAGACTTCGCACGCCGAGGGTCTCGTCGATATAATGCGACGGCACCAATTCCCCGGCCATAAGCGGCCAGTCCGTATAGCTGCGACCGGCATCGAGACCAGCGACCAGCGCGCCGGTCAACATTTGTGCGCTGGTCAATCCGAGCAAGACTAAAGCGAGCCTGCGCAATGGTGGCGTCATCGCGACCTGCGTGCGTTCACTGAGATCCAGCCAGAACCAGGTCGTGATGGCGATAATCAAAAGCGCCAAGCCGAAATGTGTCATCAGGCGATAAGGCGCAACATCCAGGCGATCGGTTTCGCCGACCCCACTGGCGACCATCCACCAACCGATAAACCCTTGCAGTCCGCCCAGGGCGATCAGGATGCCAAGACGAATGGCCCATTTGGGCGACAACCACCGCATCGCGGCAAACCAGAGGAA
>JBCCDZ010000074.1:0-11335 GCA_039030525.1 Pseudomonadota bacterium
CATGTGCGCGATCGTATTCATCTTCGCGACAACCGCACAGGACTTGCCCCGGCGCAAGTGGTGACAGCGGCGACGGGGGCTGTAAAAGCGAGACAAAGATTTTGGAGGAAGCCATATGTCCGTCATCAAACTCGAAAAACACGGCGCGATCGCGATTCTGACGCTGACCCGCCCGGAAATGATGAATGCGCTTGGCCAGGAAGGGGACGGTGCCGCCGTTGCCGCCGCGTGTGCCGAGATTGAAGACGACCCTGCCATTCGCTGCGCCATCCTGACAGGAGAAGGGCGAGCTTTTTCAGCCGGCGGTGATGTCAAAGCCATGCGGGATCGCAGCGGCGCATGTGCCGGCTCACCTTATAGCGTACGCGAAGGCTATCGCCGAAATATCCACCGGATCGTCAATTCGCTATACAATCTGGAAGTGCCGCTCGTTGCGGCGGTCAACGGAGCAGCGATTGGCTTGGGCTGCGATGTTGCGTGTATGGCCGATGTCCGGCTCGCCTCGGACAAAGCCAAATTCGGCGTTACGTTCCTCAAGCTGGGGCTCATTCCCGGGGATGGCGGGGCGTGGTTGTTGCCGCGCATTATCGGCGCCAGCCGGGCCGCAGAACTCTTATTCACCGGCGACTTGATTGATGCCGCGACCGCTGCAGACTGGGGACTGATCTCACGCGCCGTGCCCGGCGAGACACTGATGGAAGAAGCCATGTCTTTGGCGACGCGTATGGCGCAACAACCGCCGCAGAGTTTACGCGTGGCGAAGACCTTGCTGCGGCACGGGACAACAGCATCGTATGAGACGATCATGGAAATGTCGGCAGCGGCGCAATCCATGATGCACCATACCGAAGACCATATTGAAGGCGTCAATGCCATCCTCGAGAAACGGACACCGAACTTTGAGGGCAAATAGGCTCAGAACGCCTTGAACAGAACCATCCCGGCTAAGAGCAAGCCGCCTAGATAGGTGACCAATGCCCCAATGGCTTTGAGCGCGTGAGGTTTTTCAAGCGTTTCGCAAATCAGGAAGCCAATCGCATGCAGGAAACGCGAAACGGTGACAGCGATAATCGTCCAGCTGATCAATCCACCGAGATCACGACCCTGATAGGCGAATCCGACAACGAGAAACAATCCAATCAGCAACGCCGCATATTCCGCAGAATTGCCATGCGCGCGTTGAGCTTTGGCCATGCCGGAGTTTGGTTCTAACGGCGCGTTATAAGCAATCGTCTTGCTTGATCCGCGTTGCAGACTTGTCCAGAACGCCAGCAGCAGTGTCAGAATGACCAGGCTTGCGGCGCAAATTAAAATCGTTGAATGCATAGTGTTTCAGCTCCCGTTTTATGGCAGCGAGTGTATGACGCTTTGCGAAAACCACAAAGGAAGATCCGATGCCTTCTCCCCGTCGCCTGATTTCAACCGGATCGCCGTTTGAAAAAACCATGGGTTATTCCCGCGCTGTGGTGCAGGGAGACTGGTGCTTCATTTCGGGCGTTACGGGCTATGATTACCGATCCATGACATTGCCCAAATCTATCAACGAACAGGCGCAGAACTGCTTTGAAACGATCTCGTCCGTGTTAGAGGAAGCGGGATTTGGGATGACCGATATCGCGCGCGTCCAGTACACAGTCGTGGACCGGGCGCTGGTCGCGAAAGTCCAACCGGTTCTTGAGGCGAAGCTCGGCGACATTCGCCCTGCTGCGACAATGGTGATTGCTGGCCTGATCGAAGCAGAAATGTTGATCGAAATCGAAGTGACAGCGTTTCGAGGATAAAAAAAGGGGGCAGCGCAAGGCTGCCCCAGTACGAAGGAAACGCAATTTTCGGAGTATCCTAAAATCGCGTCCTCAAGGTCACGCCGTAAGTGGCGGGATCCTGAGTGAATTGACCGCGAGCCCGGGCGCCTTCGCCACCGCGCAGCGGAATATTGAACGTGACATTCTTGGTGATTTCATCGGTCACGTTGCGCCCCCACAATTCAACCGTCCACTGATCGTCCGGCGCTGAGACACCGATGCGGAGATTGATTTTTGTGTGGGTGTCCTGGATGTCTCCAGGCAGTGCGACGTTGCTCAACAGCTCCGTCGGTTGGGTGCTTGTCCGGCGATCTGTTTCATGGCGCAGATTACCATTTGCGAACCAGTTCAGTCCCGCCGCATCGAACTCATACGTTGCGCCAGCCACGATGACATGCTCAGGCGCGTTGGTGAGGCTGTTTCCACACAGATTGGCCGCGTTCGGATTAAACGCTGAATTGGTCTGATCAAGGATATCGCAATCATCCGGATAACGTGCGTCCGAGTAAGTCCAGTTCAAAGTCGCCGACAGTGCGTCTGTCAGCTGGGCTTCGGTTTCAACTTCGATCCCGCTCGCGTCGGCTTTTCCAACATTGAATGTCTGGAACCGGATGCCAGTGAATTCCAGCACCTGGAAGCCCTCAAGGTCCTGATGGAAGACGGCGACATTAGCGCGGGCGCGGCCATCAAACAGAGTTGATTTCAGACCGAACTCCCAGGCATCCACCAATTCTGAGTTAAAGCGGGGGTCGGCGCCGCCAGCGGCAGCAGACGCATCAAGATTGAAGCCGCCCGATTTGAAGCCATGCGTGAAACCACCATAGACGTTGATGTCTGGTGTGATTTCGTAGCCAAGCTTGATCGTATAGACCAGTTCTTCGTCCTCGAATGTGTCCGAGAATTCCTGCGGCAACAAGCCATCCAGTCCGCTACCTGAGAAGGCGCCGAATAGCGGTCCGAAATTCTGTTCGTTGAACACCGGTGCGGCAAATACGAAACAGTTCAAGGCGACCGACGCGCCCGCGAGGGTTGCCGGAATGGCAGTTGGATCGGTTGCCAATGTGTTGAAGGTACCCAGGCAGGCGTCGAAATTGCCGTTGACCTGGTTGAAGCTGCCATCCTTGGTTTCTTCGACATAGCGAAGGCCAACTGTGAGATCCAACCGGTCTGTCACCGCGAATATATTGTGCGTAAAGACTGAGAAGGATTCCCCTTCCTGAAGGAAGGCATTATCAGCAAAGTCGCCTGTCGCATCAACGCCGCCCGCGAACGCGGTCAGCAAGTCAACCGGCGATCCAAGCAATCCAGCACTGACACCTGCTTGGTACTCGTCCAGCAAGGTCAGTGATCCGCGCGAGTCGATGGTTTCATCGGAATAGTAGAGACCGATCAGCCAATCCAGCCGGTCATTGAACGCGGAGTTCTGAAGCCGCAATTCGTGCGTCGTGGTTTCGATTGAGGTGACATTGCCGCCCGGCGTGAAGGGTGACCCAGGCAGCGCCTGCGCTTCAGGTGACCGACCAACGGTGAAGATGTTGAGGCCGGTATAGTCCGTGCTGCGGAAGGATTCGTCCTCAAAATCACGATACGCACCGACATAGGTCAGCGCGCCCAATGGCGTGTCGACATTATATTCGAGCGAAAAGCCGGTTTGTTCGAACGGGTTGCCGAACTCACTGTCATTCGAGCGCAGATTTTCGAGCGCGCTCGGGCCGACATTTGGCGCACCGCCATCGGCCGGGAATCCTGCGGGGCCGAAGGCCGCAACGGCTGGCGTATCGGTGAACCAGACTGCATGACAACACGCTTCATTCGCTTCGGAATAGTCGAGAATGGCACGAAGCGTTCCGTTCTCTTTTAGGTCCAGCAAGGCCTGCCCGCGGAACACGGTGCGATCGCGGTCGTGGCTCTCGGCTCCGTTGAGTCCTTCGACGAAGCCGTCGCGCTCGCGAATGGCGCCAGAGACACGGACCGCCAGAGTGTCCTTGATGATCGGAACGCTAACGCCGCCTTGGACATTAAGAAGATTGTAATTGCCGATCGTCGCGTTGGCGAAGCCTTCAATCTCTTCCAGGTTCGGTTGCTTGGTTTTGATGTTTAAAGCGCCAGCGGATGTGTTGCGTCCAAACAGCGTGCCTTGCGGTCCGCGCAGGACTTCAATCTGTTCAAGATCCATTAGATCACCCAAAGCGACGCCGGGCCGCGACAGATAAACGCCGTCCAAAAACACGCCGACAGAGCTTTCCAGACCGATATTGTTGCCGGTTGTACCGACCCCGCGAATGCGAAGCGTTGTGCCACCTGTGGTCGTGTCGGAACTGTTCATGTTGAAACTGGGGGCGACACTGTCGAGTGAAGTAACATCCGCCACGCCCGCGCGCTGCAGTAGCTCTGGGTCTAACGCGGTGACAGCAATCGGTACGTCCTGAATGGACTCGGTCCGCTGGGTTGCGGTGACCGTTACCGTACTGAGGCGGCGACTATCATCTTGGTCGCCTTCTTCTTCTTGGGCTGAAATGGTCGGCGCTGCAATTGACAGGGCAAGAATGGATGCGCCCGCCAAGCGCGATAGGCTTGAACAACGAAACTTCATGAATTTTTACTCCCTAGTGCCGCGTTTGTTATGGTTTGGCCGAGTTGAGTGAGGCCGAGCGGTCGCTCCAAGAACTGTTGAGGAGAGCGGTGATGGTCAATTCACATATTGGTTATCCAACGCAAATGTGATCAGCGATGCCTTGTCGGTGAGGGTGCGACTTAGCGGCACGCGCAATTGTATCTACGCGTGCTATGCCCACGTTCTGGCGCAGGAGGCCGAGATGTTTGAGACACCAATCAAGTCTGGTTTGATGCTGAAATGCGGTCGTTGTGGGCAGGGCAAACTGTTCGGCAGCTACCTCAAATTCAATGATCGTTGTGCGCATTGCGACTTGGATTTCACAATCGCTGACACGGCTGATGGTCCGGCCTTTTTTGTCGGCTTTTTGACGATGATCCTGTTTGCGCCATTCTACTTTATCTTGCCGGTGGTCAGCGCGCCATGGCCGATTCTTGTACTGCTCTGGATCGCATTATTGTCCTCGATGGCTGGATTTTGCTTTGTCCTATTACCGCGTTTCAAGGGCGTCTTGTTCAATCTGCAAGTGCGCCACAAAGCTGAAGAAGCCAAGTTTGAAAGTACGGGTACGCACGGCGCGCCGCCGAAGAATTGGAAACCTTAGTCGGCTTACGACTGGTCCACCGCTAGCGTTCGAATATTGTGACCCAGCATGGACGCCGCAGTTTGGATGAGCTGCGCTTGATCCAGCTCTGGCTCATCAAACACCATCTCGACCAAAGCATACCCCATTTCTACGCCCAACCGATTGGCCAGCGCCACGCGTCCCGGGTTAAGCTCGGGCCAGATGTTCAGCGCTTGCCGTGATAGTGCTTGAGAGACTTGCCGATGTGATTGGCGGCGGACATCAGACAGGATAGGCGTGGCATGCAGCGACCGCATAATCCATCCGCCCGCAGGCGTTTCTCGTGTGACTCTAATCGTCTCCGCCAGCAGATGCGCGATTTTGGGTTCCAGCCGATCGAGATCATCCGCAGCAAGCGACCAGTCTTGCAGCAATGCGTTTTGACGCGCCATCAGGCGCTCACCAAGTTCTTTCAAGACCGCATATTTGTTGGGGAAGTAACGATAAAGCGCAGGCGGGGTTAGCGCAGCGCGCTTGCAAATCAAATTGGTCGATAATTGCTCGAACCCGACGTCTTCCAGCAAATCCGCAGCGGCGGTCAGGATGAGCTCAACCGTTTCGCGGCTGCGCTTCTGATGCGGCGCGCCTCGGCGAGTGGTTTTTGGCGTCGTGCCGGTGGTCATCGAACGGCCTCCTGATTTGACAAATCGTCAGCGCGATAATAACGATAGCTATAGCTATCATTTGGGAGATGGATTGGCAATGGGAGTTTCGCGAAGACGGTTGTTGCAGTCCGGTGCTGCGCTGACGCTCGCTGCCGCCATACCGGTGGGACAGCACGTGGCCTGGGGTATGAAGGATTATGAGCGCGACGGCTATTCGCCGGACTATCCTGAAACTCCCGCGGGTGAAGACAGTTGGATGAACTGGTCGGGCGCGCAGCGTGCGACGCCGAAACAGCTCGCCTCGCCGCAAACACTGGAAGACCTGTCAGCCTTCATCAGAGACAGTTCCGAGCGCATTCGCCCGCGCGGGAGCGGACACTCATTTTCCGGCCTCGTGCCGAGCGAAGGCGTGATCCTGGATGTCAGCTATCTCAATGGCCTACGCTCTTTTGATGACGTCACAGGTGTCGCAACCTTTGGCGCTGGAACAACACTGTTTCAAACCGCCGCCGCAATGGATCAGCGTGGCCGCGCCTTCCCAAATCTTCCGGACATAGTCGATCAGACCCTAGCTGGCAGCTTTTCCACCGCGACCCATGGAACTGGAGCCTCGTTGACCGCGCTGCACGACTATATTCGTGGCTTTCGTTTAGTGACCGCAAATGGGGACATCCTGAATGTAAACGCAGAATCAAATCCGGATCTGTTCGCGGCCGGCAAAGTCGGCCTTGGGGCGTTGGGCGTGATTGCAGAATATGACGTTCAAACCATCCCGGCTTTCAACCTGAGACGGGTTTTGCAGGCGCTGCCGATCGAAGAGGTGATCGAAACTGCCGAAGCGACAGCGGATACGCACCGTAATTTTGAATTCTTCTATTTGCCCGGCACGGGGATCGCAGCGTCGCTGACGCACGTTCTGCACGACGGAGACACGACGGGTGTAGAGCCATCAGAAGACGATGAAGTCTTGGCCGGTCTGAAAGAGTTGCGGGATACATTTGGCTGGTGGCCCTGGCTGCGGCGCAAGATCGCCCAATCCGCCTTGCCGAGCGGCACGCTTGAAGATGTCAGCGATGCTTCGCTTGAATTGCTGGCGACGACACGTCCCATAAAGTTCAACGAAATGGAGTATCACATGCCGCGCGACCAAGGCCTGGCGGCGTTGCGTGAGGTGGTTGCAAAAATGGATCGTCGCAAGGATGCCTTCTTCCCGATGGAGGTTCGGTTCGTGGGGCCCGATGATGCCTGGCTCAGCCCGTTCAACAATGGCGCGTGTATTTCCATTGCCATCCATGCCGCCGTGGATGAGCGGTTTGATTATTTCTTCACCGATTTCGAACCCATCTTCCGTGCGCATGGTGGGCGCCCGCATTGGGGCAAGTGGCACAGTTTGAAGCGCGCTGATTTCGAAACACTCTATCCTATGTTCGGACGCTTCGCCGACTTGCGCCGCACGCTGGATCCGGATGGCAAGTTTTTAAACCCCCATCTTGCCGACCTGTTCGGGGAGCCGTTCAATGCCTAAACTATCTCGTCGAAATCTCATTCTCGGAGGAACGGCGGTAATCGGAGTCGCAACGCTGATGTCGAAACCAAGTGATAAGAGTGGACCAAGGGACGCCTACTTTCTGGACGTTCAATCGGCTTTGCGTAAGGCAGACATTGCTCAGCCGACCCTGGTGATTGATCGGTCGCGTCTGGACGCGAATATCGACACGCTGACACGGCATCTACCTGCGGGGATGGGGTATCGCATTGTCGCCAAGTCGCTGCCCTCGCTTGGATTGATTGATCATATTCGCAAACGATCTGGAACCGACAGATTGATGACGTTCAACTTGCCAATGCTATCTGAGCTAAGTCAGCGCATGCCAGAGGCCAGTCAACTTTTGGGCAAGCCGCTACCGGTTCGGGCGGCGCAGTCTTATTTTGAAACTCTGCCTGCTGAATCAAGTGATGCTGTTGAGAACGTCCAGTGGCTGATCGATTCAAATGTCAGGTTGCGACAATATTCAATCGTGTCGAACACGATGGGCCAGAAGTTACGGATTAATCTGGAACTGGATGTCGGCTTACATCGCGGTGGTTTCGAACCCGGCGCCGACTTGCAAGCGGCGCTTGATCACATCCACGCGTCCGACCACTTAGAGTTTTCTGGCTTCATGGGGTATGAGCCCCACATCCCAGCCTTGCCAACAACACTGGGTTGGCGGGACAAAGCGCTGGCAGGTGCATGGAAAATCTACCGCGCGGCGCTCGATCAGGCGGGCGCGGTCTTTGATGCCCAAACCATGGCGAACATCACGCGCAATGCTGCGGGTAGTCCGACTTATCGATATTATGAGAATACCGACCTCGCGAATGAGATTTCAGCCGGGTCTTGCCTCGTCAAACCCACGCATTTTGACAGTGAATTGCTGGAGCCTCATCTGCCCGCCAGCTTTATCGCGACGCCGGTCATCAAGTCTCTACCGACCACGCGTATGCCGGGACTGGAGTTTGCCGACAGTGCCAAGCGCAGCTGGGACCCGAATTATTCCAAGACGGTCTTCATCTATGGCGGGCACTGGTTGGCCGACCCTGTTGATCCGCCGGGTCTGTCCTACAATTCCACGTTCGGAAGATCCTCCAATCAGGAAATGCTAAATGGTGGGCCGGATCTCGACATCGCCGCGGATGAATTTGTGTTCTTTCGGCCGCATCAAAGCGAAGCTGTGTTTCTACAATTTGGCGATATCGCGGTTTATGATGATGGCGAGATTGTCGACCGCTGGCCCGTGTTTGAAGCCTCTGCCTAGGCCGAGTTGGACCGATCTGCCTGAGAATAGCGCATGGTCTGGCCCCAAAATATGATGTTTGCGATTATCAGGGCGCCGATGGCGAGTAAAAAGCCAAATCCAATTTCGCCATTTGCGAAACCGAGCGGCGAGAACACGACATATAATCCCACCACACAAGACATCAGACTGAACGCCACAGGCCGGGCAAACCGCCATGGTGTGAGGTTGACCTTCGCGGCATTGGGGATCGTCCATGCCGACTCTCGTGGCGCGATGCGTCCGGCCGCCAACATAATGCTGACTTCGATGACAAACAGGATCGCGTAAAGGTGCAGGAAATGTAGCGTCACGATATCAGCAAACGCGAATTTCAGCAGGCCGTAGGCAATGACATGAAAGCCGATCACGATTTTGGCGCCAATCGCTGGCGCGCGCCGCGCAAACAAGCCAACAATCACAATGGCGACGATCGGAATGTTGTAAAAGCCCGTGAAGATCCGGATGATTTGCCACAAGCCTTCCGGCGCGAACCAGAGCATGGGTGCAACCATGAAAGAGAAGAGTGCGATCACCACGCTCGCCGCCATTGCGATGCGGACGGCTTGTCTATCGCTCAAGGGTTTGCGTCGGCTTGGCGCGTAAATGTCGAGCGTGAACATAGTGGCCGCACTGTTCAAAAGTGAATTGAATGACGAGAAAACCGCGCCGAACAGGACGGCCAGAAAAAAACCCATCATCCAGATCGGGAACACGTCCCGGATCAGCGCCGGATAGGCTTCGTCTATACTCGTCAGACCCGGCCCATACATATGGAACGCGATGATGCCTGGGATCATCATGAATATCGGCACCAGGATTTTGAAGAAGCCGGACAGCAAAACGCCCTTTTGGCCTTCCGTAAGATTGCGCGCCGCCAGCGTGCGCTGGATGACATATTGATTGGTGCACCAGTAGAACAGATTGGCGAAAATCATACCGGTAAAAATCGTTCCGAATGGGATGGGATCATCGCTGCTGCCAATCGCATTGAGCTTTTCCGGCTGGGTCTGGACGACCGTATTCAATCCTTCAAAGACGTTCCCATTGCCGAGCGCGATCAGGCCGAGCACCGGCGCGGCAATGCCAACGATCAACAGGCCGATCCCGTTTAGAGTATCCGATACAGCAACCGCCTTTAATCCCCCGAAGACCGCGTAAATCGACCCCATAATGCCGATGGTCAGAACCGTGATCACGAGGGCTTCAAATTGCGTCACGCCGAACAGGCCTGGAATATCGAAGAGGCGAATAACGGCGATCGATCCTGAGTAGAGGACCGAAGGAATGGTCACCAGGCCATAGCCGAGCATGAATAAGAGTACTGAGAGCCGCCGTACATCCTGATCAAATCGATCATTCAGGAACTCGGGCAGGGTCGTGAAGGCGCTTTTGAGATAGCGCGGCAGGAATATCAGGGCCATGGCGATGGTGGCGAGTGCGGCCGTCACTTCCCAGGCCATGCTCGACATGTTGAACCCGTACGCCGATCCATTCAAGCCGATCAATTGCTCCGCCGATAGGTTGGTCAGTAACAGCGAGCCGGCGATGAAAAGACCACCAAGATTTCGCCCCGCCAGGAAATAGCCATCTCTGGTTTGGGTTTCGCCTTGGGTTTGCCGAAACGACCACCATGCGACGAGCGTCATGAAGGCGACACAGCTGATCAGCGTCAATCCGATTTGCGCTTGTGTCACCCCGCAGCCTCCTCTCCGCTAAACTGGACTTCGCTTTTGATCTTTTATTCCGTTTCGGGTCTTGCTAAACCCAATTCATGCATTGCATCAATGCTGCATCAATCTTGAGGGTCTGATTTGAGTATCGCAAAACCTAAAGCCTTGCCCAAGACCATTCAGGTGAGTGAGATGCTGATCCGCGAGATTGCGGCTGGGCGCATTCCGGATGGGACGCGCTTACCGACAGAACGCCAAATGGCGCAAGATCTCGGCGTAGCTGTCGGAACGTTGCGACGGGCATTGACGATTCTTGAAGACCGAGGCTTGCTGAAGCGTGTTCAGGGATCCGGCAATTATGTGCAGGCGAGAACAGATATTCAAAGCGTCTATGAGTTCTTTCGACTCGAATTGCTGCAAGGTGGCGGGTTGCCGACAGCCGACATACTCGAGGTCAAACGCCTGAAAAAGAACAAGACATTGCCAGTGATCGGACCAGGGCCAGAGGCGCACCGGATCCGGCGTCTGCGATACCTAGACAATATCCCGGTCGAACTTGAAGAGATCTGGCTCGATGGGCGCTTCATCGATGAGATTGTGCAGGCCGACTTACGGGATTCGCTGTATTTCTATTACAAAGAGAAACTGAAGATCGTGATCGGATCGGTGACCGATACAGTCGGCGTTTCGATCGTACCCAACTGGGCGCCTAAAGCGTTGGACATGGCCGTGGGCGCGCCTTGCGGATTGGTCGAACGGATCGGATATGACTTGTCCGGCGAGACGGTTGAGTATTCCAGAAACTGGTTCAATCACGCGCGCTGTCGTTATACCAATCGTCTTGGTCGGCGGCAGGCCTCATGAGTTTGAAATATGGGCTGATCGGGTGCGGGATGATGGGGCGCGAGCATTTGCGCAATATTGCCTTACTGCCTGGCGTCGATGTGGTTTCCGTGTTTGACCCGGATCCGCAGCAATTGCGCCAAGCATTGCCGTTGGCGCCGAGGGCCCAAGCCGCCCAATCGATCGCAGGCATGCTGACCAAAGACCCTTTGGACGCGCTGATCATTGCCAGCCCCAATCATCTTCACATTCGACAGTTAAAAGAGATTGCGGGTCATCGCACGCTGCCCATCCTTTGCGAAAAGCCGCTATTTACCGCGCCTGCCGACGATGCCGAGGTCCGAGCGTTCCAACGAG
>JBCCDZ010000075.1:0-11268 GCA_039030525.1 Pseudomonadota bacterium
AGGGTTCCGCCAGGGCGCTCGATGACCGGTTCGAGGCTATCACTCTCGATCACCTGCATCTTCTGCTCAAACACGGGCGAGACGACGCCGAAGGGTGTCTCCACCTGTCCTGGATTTCTCAGCCGCCAGATTTGGAGATCAGAATCAAACGCGTTGGCGATGGATTCGACCCGTTCGCGGTTTAGGAGCTCGGTGTCCTTTTCCCAACTGGGTTTCTCCCAATCGCGAAAGCCCGTCCATTTCGGCAAGACATAGAGCGCCGGCTCAGAGACGAAATTATTGTCAAACTCATCCTCGGCGCGGTTGAAGCCAAATTCGGGGACCGTAATGACCAGCAGGCCGGGTGTGTAATTCAACGAACTAGACAGCCGCGAAACCTTGACCGTGTGCCCGTCTGCCTCAAGCAGTTTTATCAAACCGGCATAACCCAGAGAGGATTTCGAATAAGGATGATCTCCCGCTCGGTTCTTGCTCGCCAGATCCGGTGACCAGGCGATCAGGGCAAAAATGGCGATAAAGGCCAGCGTGCCAATACCGATCATTATGATCGCGGTCAGGCCTGAGAAAGGCGACGAATTGCTAGGGAGGCGCTCGCTCATGCCCAAACCTCCCCGAAGGCGAAGGTTTCATATGACTGTCGTGCCTCGCGCCAACCCGCTTCTGTCACATCCTGGCCACCGAAAAAGCTGCGTTCGACAATGCGGATAATGGGCGAGAGCGTTTCGCGAATCCAATCCGGCAAAATGCCCAGCGCGCCAATCTCGCGCGCCGTCAGCGAGCGACCAATGGCGCCGGACTTTTTCTCCTGAATGTCTTCGATCGAACGGAACAAAAGCAAATGAACGGCCTCAGCAAACCGGCCTTGGGCCGCCAAAGCATCAGCATCTTGCAGCAAAGCCCGCGCGCGTGTTGCTTCCGGCCGCAGATCTGGGACGGTCGATACATCCGTTTTTACGTCTTTGTCTTTCTGTCGGCCACGAAGCGTCAGGCTTTCGCCAAACACCATGTACACACCCGCCAAGATCGCAACGAGGATGATCGCGGCTAATAGATATCCGAGCACACCGCCAATCGCCTCAAAGAAGGCGGCGATGGCGCGGATGAAGGCATTTGGTTCCTGCGCGCCGCGATCGGCAGGTTCCAGGGCTTCCGGTTCCCATTCTGGCCGAACCTTCTGGAAACTGTCATCGGAATCAAACGCCGCCAATGCGCGGTCGAGGCGATCGTCGCTCACCGGAACTGTGTCGCCAGTAGAGGCCTGAGCATGAACCGGTTCGCGTATGGCGTCTTCGGCGGACTGCGCGCTTGCCATAAGCCAGACGCCGCACGTCAGAAGCAACAATGCCAGATGCTTGAAAACCTTAGCCGCGCTCACGCAAATCGCCTCCGATCCCCTTCATCTATTTCAGAGCCCATGACCCGCGTCCATTCCTATATTGTAGAATTCAATCATCTGTCCGATATGAACCAATTCAATCAAAACAAGGCGGAGTCATGGATCGCGCTAGGCAATATGAAGACTTGAGAGCCGAAATCGAGAGCGTGGTTTCTGGCGAGACCTATGTCCCGGCGCGGTATGCCAGCGCCGCCTGTCTTATATCGCATGCGTTTTCGCCGCGTTTCTTCTGGACGGGTTTCTATGTCGTTGATCCGCTAAAGGAGACTGAGCTTGTCGTCGGGCCCTATCAAGGCACGCTGGGGTGTTTGCGTATTCCATTCGGCAAAGGCGTATGTGGCGCCTGCGCTGAGCAGCAGGAGAGCATCATTGTCCGGGACGTGCACGCGTTTCCAGGGCATATTGCCTGCGACAGCCGAACCAATTCCGAGATTGTCATTCCGGTCCTGGACGCATCAGGCGCTCTCGCTGCGGTCCTAGATGTGGACAGCGAGCAGCCTGACGCGTTCGACCAAGTGGATCGCTTAGGGTTGGAAGCGATTTGCCACATTCTCCTGACCGCCTGAGGGCAGAACAGGCTCGTCTTCCATCGGCGTGATTTGCGGGACCGCTTCTGCCAGGCGCTGGACCAAGGCGCGTTCCATAATGTCGAGCTTCTCTGCTCTGATATTGGGTTTCACTTCGATCGATGGATTGAATGTCATCCATTGATCGCTGGCCGCATTATAAACCGGCCAATTAGGCAATCCGGCGCCATTTGGATCTCCAGTCTTGGCAAAGTTGGCCCAATATAGGCCCATCGCCTCCGTCAGCGCTTCGTCTTCTTCCGTCAAACCCGCCAGCGGGCTGTGCGATCCGAACACGAAGAATATTTCGGAGGCATGGAAGGCGCCAATCGTCTGGAATTTTGATGGCGGAACGCGCGTGAAGTGATAGAGATATGTCGGTTCGCCGCCCTCTGTATTTGCGCGCGCCAGATAGCGCATATGGACGCCAAACAAATCATCGCCAAGCATGTCCGTCTCAGCCTTCTGATACGAGTCAGGATCATCCAACTCGTACAGGCGAATGAGCGCTTCGGCATCGGCTTCGCCATAAACCTCACGCAGGTAAGCGAGCCGGTCGTCTAGCGCTTCCGGGAAGTCTGGCACCAAAACCGTGGGGCGCTGAATCGAGTCATAGAATAGCGTGGCTTCATCTGCATTATATCCTGCCAGGATTGGCACATTATGGATACTGCCATCACCGATCGCCTGGCCCATCAGTTTCGGAATGACGACGCCGTCGACGGTTGGCAAAGCATAATCGCCAAGGTGCATCTTGTTCGGAATATGCGCGATAATGTCGGCGGCTGACAGGGCCCGTAAATCTGCTGCGCTGGCGTCTGCTGAGATCAGACCGTCAAAGAAATCGAGCCCGGCTTCGTGCATGGTCAAGCGACCTTCAATGGCCGTGTTTAGTCCGTTGGCATTGTAGGATGACGCCCCGCTTTGCAGGATTGCTTTGTGAAACAGGCCCTGGCTGAGTGGGGTCGACATGATTTCTGTGACCGATTGCGCACCGGCGCTTTCGCCGAAAATCGTGACATTGCTCGGATCGCCGCCAAACGCTTCGATATTGTCACGGATCCAGGCCAAAGCGGCGACCTGATCGAGCAATCCATAATTGCCGGAGACACCGCGCGGATCATCCGCGCTCAAGGCGGGGTGCGCGATATAACCGAACACGCCGAGGCGATAATTGATGGTGACCAGAACAACGCCATTCTCAACCAATTGATTGGCCTGATAAAGGCTTTGAGAGCCCGCACCGGCCTGATGGCTGCCGCCATGGATCCAGACCATGACCGGTTGTAATGTGTCGCCGCCCGCATTTGCTGTTCGCACATTCAGGAACAGGCAGTCTTCGCTCTCTGGTGGGACGGGGGCGCTTTCCAGGGCCACAGAAGCCAGATGCCGCTGGACTGCATTCAGGCCCATGCCGTTCAGCAAATCACTCAGAAACTCACCGCTGCCTGCGCGGGACTGGACACATTCGGCGCCAAATTCGCGGCCATCTCGTACGCCGTCCCAACTGGCAGGCGCGGTTGGCGGGCGCCAGCGATTGTCGCCGCCTGTATCGCCGGCGAACGGGATGCCATTGATTTGCAGAATATCGGGATTGTCGCGATCGATGCCGGCCTGGATCTGGCCTTGCGAGAGTGTCACGACCGGACCAGTCTCGAGGGCTGGCGCCGGTTTGGTGATCATCCAGATCAATCCGTAATAGGTGATGGCCAATAGGCCAGCGATGGCCGCGACAATGATCAATAGACGTTTCATAACAAAGGTCCCGCTTGGTTATTGCTGCTCGCCATGCAGCCAGACAGGCCGTGTGACGATCAAATCCTGACACAACAATCCTGCCTCGCGATGGCGCGACATGGATTTGTATTCAGGGTGGTTTAACGTGGAGATAAAGGCCTGCCGAGATGGGAATGTATTGACCAGAACGCCGTCCCAATCGCCGCCGCCAATGAAATAGCGTTCGGTTGTCGCCAACAGACTGGTGGTCCCGCCAAACTCGGCGGCCGCTTCGGAGAAGGCTTCGGAGTATCGGATATAAGCGGTCTCACCAGAACAATCTTCACCATATTCAGGGTCGCCTTCGGCATATGCGGCTTTGACGCGGAATTTGAGCAGGTTGACCTGGCTGACCGGGCCATCATGCGGGTCATCGCGGAAGGCCCGGAACTGATCCGCAGTTGGTTGGAATGCAGGCATGGCGGGTCCTCCGGTGTGTGCGATTGCATTAGTCTCGTCTTACGCTTGGATTGCAAGCCTCACGGCGCGACAGGGCGTAATTCCGGGTGTTTTTGGAAATAGCGTTCGGCGTAGAACAGGGCAGTTGCATGCAAGGCATGTTGTATTTCGAGATCCTCATAGGCGAGAAACTCGGTATACGGCATTTCCAGCACCTCAATTTCTTCATTCGGGTCCAGCGCCTGCGCGTTGGTCGACGCACATCCGAGAGCGAGGTAGAAATGCAATTCATTGTCCTGAATGGCGGGATTTGGGTAACAGGTTCCGATCGCGTGATAAGCCCGCGCTTGATAACCGGTCTCTTCGGCCAATTCGCGAGCGGCAACTTTTTCCCAATCCGTCTCACCGGGGTCGGACACGCCGCCAGGCAATCCGATCATGACTTTCTGTGCCGCGTGTCGATACTCTCTCACAAGGACCAGATTGCCGTCCTCCGTGATCGGAATGATCGTCACCCAGGGCGTTTGCTCAATAACATGATAAGTCGGCACGATATGGCCATCCTCGCGTTGGCAGCGATCCGTGCGCACGCCGAGATATTCGTCGCGAAACGTCTGATGGCTATCAAGGATTTTCCAGGGTTTGATCACCACTGCACTGTGCTCATTTCAAGTGTCGATCCAGGAATGCCATACGTGTTTTCATCAGATGCGTGCCTAGGGTCTGTCCGCGAATGCCGTGGCGCTGGCCGGGATAGGTCATCAGATCGAACACGACGCCGCGTTGCTGCAGCTCAGCCATAAGGCGCGTCGTATTGTCGAACGTGACATTATCATCCGCCATGCCATGCATCAGCATCAGCTTTGGCAGCTCTGCGTCAAACCGATCAAGATGATAGAAAACTGAAGACTTCTCATACCCTTCGGCATTGTCTTGCGGCGTATCCATATAGCGCTCTGTGTAGAACGTATCGTAGAGCGCCCAATCGGCCACCGGTGCGCCGGCGACTGCCGCAGCGAATGTGCCCTCCGGCGCCTGCAGGATGGTCATCATCGTCATGTAGCCGCCATAAGACCAGCCCTGGATGCCGACTCGGTCGCCATCGACAAAGGGTTGTGATTTCAGCCAATCTACGCCGACCAGGAGGTCGCGCACTTCTGGAATGCCCATTTGGCGATAAATCGCATCTTCGAAAGCCTTGCCGCGATTGGCCATGCCGCGATTGTCGAGCCGGAAGACAACATAGCCCTGGCGGGAATAGAATTGGTCAGACAGGCGTTCCCAGTTTCGGTTCACGGTTTGCGCATGCGGGCCGCCATAGGTCTCGACCAGAGCCGGATAGGTCTTGCCAGCATCAAAGTCTGGCGGAAGCTGGATCGAGTAGTAGAGTGTCTGGCCGTCATCAGCGGTCAGAGTGCCATATTCTGGAACGGTATGTTTCTCGAGATAGGGCGCATAAGGGTGCGTCTCGTCGAGCTTGTTTTCCTCTATCCAGGTGATGAGCGACCCGTCATCTGCGCGATACAGCCCCGTTTGAGCGGGCTGCGTGGGCGAAGAAGAGGTTCCGACAAATGATTGACCATCCGGCGCCATGGTGACCGCCCAGGACTTCCCTCGTTCGGTCATCAAGACCGGATCATAGGATTGGCCTTCTTCGCCAGAGCTGTGGCGATAGAGGTGGCGCTCCAGAGGCGAATCCATGAAGCCTGTGAAAAAGAAATAGCCGCCGTCGCTAGACACGTATTCGAGGCTGTTAATCGCCCAATCGCCCTCGGTTAGGGCGCGTTTGTTTTGCTCTGCGTGGCCAACGCCCACAAAGTCCGACGTGTAGACGTGCCGATATCCATTTTCTTCAGATGAGAAGAATAGCTGATTGCCGCGCTGGGTTCGGTCATAAGTCAAATTGACGAAGTTCTTTTGCGTTTCAACGCGCCAAGCCTGCCTGTCAGAGGCATTCTCGGTCGCACTGAATGCGACCTCTTCTAGGTTCTGTTGCTTGCGATCGAGGCGCTGCACAAAGACATTCGGTCCAGACCAATTCACCCGTGCTAGATATTGATCTGTGGCCGCGCCCCAATCATCGCGCCGCCACTCAACCTCGGTCACCGCACCGGTTTCCATGTCCCGAACGAACAGATCGACAATTGCGTTCGGACGCCCTGCGCGCGGATAGCGCTGATTGATGACAGTGACATCTTCAGCCGCAATATCGAAACGCGGGATGATATCGACCGTGCTCTCATCGACTTTGGTGTAAGCGAGATAGCGGTCGTCCGCGCTCCACCCATTCCCGGTATAGCGATCCATTTCTTCCTGGGCGACAAATTCAGCCACGCCATAAGCGACCGCCTTGTCCGGCTCCGCCAGCGGCGTCAGCAATTCTTCATCGCCAGTCTCAAGATCTATGGCATAGACGGCGCCGTCGCGAATGAAGCTGACATATGCGCCACCCGGCGAGACCTTGGCGTCATATTCGAACGCGTCTGTTTCCGTCAGTCGGCGCGCCTCTGGCGCGTCGCCGCCCAGCGTGACCAGATGCAAATCACCGCCCAGAGGTACCAATATGGTGTTCGCTGTGCCCCAATCATAGGCCACGATGCCTCTGCGTCCAGCGATGCGCCGGCGTTCGCGAAGGGCCTTTTCTTCTTCTGATAGTTCTACCTCTTCCGGTTGCAAAAGCAGCGAGTCGACCAGCATGGATTGTTCGCCTGTGGCGACATCAAACTGCCAGAGGTCATACCGACTGCCATCGTCTTCACGTGCTTTCAGGAATGTGACCCGTTTGCCGTCTGGGCTGTACTTTATACCGCTAGGCGTCGGGCCTGACAGGCTGGGGCTGGCAAAGAGGCGTTCAATTGTAAGAGGTTGCTGTTTGACCATGGCGCTTGAAGTATCCGGAAAGGTTTGAGCGAGCGGCGCAGCGCAAACAGAAAGCAACAGCGCAGCAGCAGGCAGGAATAGCGTTTTCAACATGGCGAAGGGCTAACGCGCCGCAGCGGTTTTGTCAGCCCTTGATAGAAATTGCCTAAATCTCGTTTTCCTCGAGCAGGCTTTCCAGCAGTTTTTGAATCTCGGCATTGGAGTCGCCGCCGCCAAAGCTCATCGCTCCGGATGAATAGGTCGTGCCATAGGTTTTCACCAGGGTCACCGTTTGGGCCAACGCTGACACGAAATCATCCTGAGTGAGCGACGTCAGAGGATGAATGAAAGTCGACCAGAGCTGGCCTTGTGCCACCGCGTAACGGGCGTCCAGGGCGGTGTCGAAATTGGCTTGCATCAAACGCCTGAGGTGCGGTCCAGATAGCCCATCGCTGGGCGCAATTTGAGAGAAGAGGCGCATTCGGTCAGCGTTGATGTCGAACACCAAAGTCACCGTCGTCTCATCGATAGTGAATGTCGCGCCATTGGCGCTCAGCTGTGCGTCTTCATCTATCACTGTGACAATCGTCAGCAGCGCCACAGCGGCCATCGCAGATGGCGGAAGGTCTGACGCTTCCGGTGATGTATCAGGCGCAGTGTCTTCGCTTGGCGCTGACTGTGCGAACGCCGCTGACGGTGCCTGTAGGATTGCCATCGCTGCGACCAGGATAAAGGTCGCGACAGAAGAGAGATTCGGTTTCATGTGCGCTCCTGAAGGTTACGAGAACTCTAGCCGCGCAGAACGCCCGAACAACACGCATTTGACCAACGCAGGATCATCTCTTCGTGATCATGACGATTAAATGAATTGATTAATGTTCAGTTTCGGGGTAGACAGACTCGATTGGGAGAAAAAAATGCTGAAATGGATTCTGCGCATCGGCGGCGGTTTGGTTGTCGTGCTTGGCCTGTTATTCTGGTGGCTCTTCTTGAGTGGGTCGACAGCAGCCAAAACAGCGCCTGGGGTGTTTGATTTGGCAGATTGGCGTGACAAGGCGCAAGCGCCGGCGTCCGCTCTGCCAACAGGAATTAAGATTATCGAAGTCGGCCGCGATATGGCGCCGCCTTTCGCCGCGCAGGCGGGCCGGTTCGGGGCGCCGATCGCAATGACGTATAATGCGGTCGAGATCACCTACCCGAACGCGACCATCATCGTCGGCGGGGCGGTCGATCGTTCCACGGCAGAGACCATGACGCAATCGGCTGCCGATTGGCGCTTCGACGATGCCGCTTATACGGACCTGACGGCGTCTATGCTAAGCGCCGATCAGGTGTTGATGACGCATGAGCATCTCGATCATATCATGGCGATTGCGCGCCACCCTGATCCGGCGGCATTGGCGCCGAACCTGGTTCTCAACGCACCGCAAATCGAGGCCCTGCCGCTATTTGCTTTGGGCGAACTGGACCCGATCTTACAGAATTTGGAACCGCGCCTGGATGGAACCGTCAGAGCGATTGCGCCTGGATTGGTTGTCGTTCCGGCGGCGGGGCATACGCCGGGCAGCCAGAATTTCTATATCCGATTGCAAAATGGCGAAGAGATCCTACTCATCGGCGATATTGTCTGGAATATGGGCGCGATCGACGCCCTGAAAACGCGGCCTGTCCTGACCCAGTATCTGGTCTTCCGCCCGAATTACGAGGACCGCGAAGCGATCAAGACGCAAGTCCGCGCCTTGCACGACATGATTGCGGCGCATCCCGAGCTGCATGTGCTGCCAGCGCATGATCGTGATTGGCTGCAGCAAGCGGCGGAAGCGGAAGGCATTTCATTCCTGGCCGCCAATTGATCAGGCGACTCTGATTTCGGCCCAGTATCCCGCCCCCGTGCCGGCAATGATGGCCACGATAAAATCTGTAATCGTTACGATGATTGCTAACAGAACGGCACGTACAAGCAGACCCCAGGTTGGAAAGCGACCTCGCATGCCGCGGCCATAAGTGATGATGTAGGCGAGAAAGCCAACCGTGAGTCCCATCGTCGTCCAAATCCACATAATGCTTGTGCTGATCAAAGGCATCACCGCTATCGATAGCACGGACAAGGCGATGCCTATGGAGGCGACACTAAAATAGAGTCTGATACGCGCGACCCAAGGGGTTCCTTTGCCCCACACCAGCACGCATGATCCAACCATGGCGTGAACGAGCATGTAAGTGAACGGATAGATAAAATTGTATCCCGCGAACATGGTGTTGATAAAGGTCTCGATCGGAGGCGCATCAGGCTGGCGCGCGAATTCATCAGAAAACAGGTCGAATAGCGTTTGATACAAAACGCCGTCTTCTGCAGCCCAGAAAAAACTCAACAGGCTGAACACGGTCAGGATTGAGAACGCCAATCGCATGGTGGGCGTATACCGGCCTTGCCAATCATTCACCCGTGCGCTGACAAAAACCTCGGCGGGTTTGGTGACGAGATGGGCCAGAGTTTTCGCGCCGCGGACGTTCAATCCGAACATATCAGCGACCAGCGCATCAATGTCGGGCCGATCACCGGTTGGGAAATCTGTGTCGCTGTCCAGTTTGTCCACCTGCTCGCTTTTTGCGTTCGCTCACGCGACACTCATAGGATTGACGAGGGTTCAGCGCCAGAGCTTTTTCAATGGTTTTAGACGCTTTTGAAATCGTCTTGATGGTCCAAATACCATTCATAGGTACTCTTTAGGCCGTCTTTCAGCTTGATCGACGAGGTCCATCCCAGGCGTTCCAGTTTGCTGACATCCATCAGTTTTCGCGGCGTTCCATCCGGCTTACTTGCGTCAAACCGAAGTTCGCCTTCAAATCCCACCACCTCCATGAGCGTTTGGGCGAGTTCTCGGATGGTGCAATCGATACCGGTGCCGACATTGATATGACTGAGCATGGGGTCAGTGTGGGCAGTGTAGGTCGCTTCATCAAGATTCATGACATGAAGGCTAGCCGCGGCCATATCATCGACGTGAAGAAATTCGCGCATCGGCGTGCCACTGCCCCAAACCGTGACAGTTTGATCGCCGTTTTCCTTCGCCTCATGAAAGCGCCGCATCAAAGCCGGCGCGACATGACTGTTCTCCGGATGGAAATTATCACCCGGCCCGTAAAGATTTGTCGGCATGACACTGCGATAGTCTCTGCCATATTGGCGATGATAGCTTTCGCAGAGTTTTATGCCTGTAATTTTGGCGATCGCGTACGGCTCATTGGTCGATTCCAGCTTGCCGGTCAGAAGCGCATCTTCCTGCATCGGTTGATCCGCGAGCTTGGGATAAATACAAGACGAGCCCAGGAACAGGAGTTGTTGTACTTCGTTTTGATGTGCGGCGTGGATAATGTTCGCCTCAATCATCAGGTTTTCATAAATGAAATCGGCCGGGAATGTATTATTCGCGTGGATCCCGCCCACTTTGGCGGCGGCCAGATAGACCTGCTCTATCCGCTCAAATTTGAAGAACGCATTCACAGCGGCCTGGTCTACCAGGTTGAGCTCTTGCCGGCTGCGCGTGATGACATCACTCGCGCCTGCTGCTTCCAGCTGACGAACCAGCGCCGATCCCACCATTCCACGATGACCTGCAACGAAGACTCTTTTCGAACCCGCCATGTTTTTCTAATTCTCGATCGCGATTGGTGTATCATAGCCGTGGGCTTTCAGGAAAGCATGGCGCTGGGCCGTTTTGAGGTCTTCAGCGACCATTTCGGCGCACATCTCTTCGACTGTGATCTCCGGTTCCCAGCCAAGTTTTTCCTTGGCTTTGGTCGGATCGCCAAGCAGCGTTTCCACTTCGGCGGGCCTAAAATAGCGCGGATCGACGGCAACAATGCGATCGCCGACTGTTAATGCTGAAGCCTTATCCGACGTGATCGCTGAGACGGTTGCGAACTCTCCTTCGCCCTCGCCTTCAAACTTCAGCTCAATGCCAAGCTCGCTTGCACTCAGCTTCACAAAATCACGCACTGAAATTTGCTTGCCGGTAGCGATCACAAAGTCGTCTGCTTGATCCTGCTGCAGCATCATCCACTGCATGCGGACATAGTCCTTGGCGTGTCCCCAATCGCGCAAGGCATCCATGTTCCCGAGATACAGGCACGCTTCAAGCCCTTGCGCAATGTTTGCGAGCGCGCGTGTGATTTTGCGCGTGACGAAGGTCTCGCCTCGGCGAGGACTCTCGTGATTGAACAAGATACCATTGCACGCATACATGCCGTAGGACTCGCGGTAATTCACAG
>JBCCDZ010000076.1:0-11146 GCA_039030525.1 Pseudomonadota bacterium
ATATCAAATACTCAGCGAAGATCAGTCAGCGGGTCCGCTTTGCGTCGCTGACTCTATTGCCCTCGCTTTGCGAACCCCGTTCGTGATCGCGGCTTTGAATCGGCGATATCGACAATGGTATATGTGCGAACACGGCCTGGAAGGGTATGGCGCCTCAGACTTGCAGACCTACTTCGCCCGCATGCACCTGGCACAGACCCGTTTCGATGTTGCGGACATTCGCGAAGAAGAATTTTTTTCCAGCAATACGCAAGGGCTGCGCATTCCAGACTTTCAATCGATTGCTGGCGTTCCCCTGACCGATCCGAATGGCAAACGGTTTGGTACGCTATGCATTGCTGACATTAAGCCGCGCCAGCTTGACGATTCCGAACTCAACCTTCTGTCGAGCTTTGGCCGTCTGGTTAGCAATGATATTTGCGTCCGTAGCGCGGCTCGATATGCGGTGCAGGACCTGGTCGAACTAGAGCACGAAAAGTGCGACCTGTTTGAGCTCGCAACCATTGATCCTCTCACCAAGGCGCTGAATCGACGGGCCTTCATGCGCTTCTCGGAACGCGAACTGGCGCGCTTCAAGCGCGACAATAGCCTGCTATCGACCCTGATGCTGGACATTGACCATTTCAAACAGGTCAACGACGTGCACGGCCATGCGACAGGCGATAAAGTGTTGTCCAAAATGGTTTCTGTCGCTGCCAGTGTCTTGCGTCAGGAAGATCTGATCGGTCGTCTGGGCGGAGAAGAATTTGCGATCGTTCTGGTTGATTCTGATGCCGCCGCAGCGGCGCGGGTGGCGGATCGCATTCGCCAGGCAATCAAACAAGTCAAATTCCCAAGCGAAACCGGTCCCTTCAACGTCTCGGTCAGCATCGGCGTTTCAGAACCATTCTACAATGAAGCCAGCATCAATGACGCGCTCGAGCGTGCAGATGCCGCGCTTTACCGCGCCAAGCGCAACGGCCGCGACCGGGTTGAAGTCGCGACCGAGAATGTCGCCATGCCGGAGACGATCCTGCAGAATGTCGACACCAATTCAATGACCAATTAGGCGCGAACCGCCGTCTCAATTATACGACGTTCCGCGTCAGCCTTGCAGCTGATAGACCACCAAAAAAAACCGCCATCCGATCATTCCGGATGGCGGTCTTTATTTTGTCGATCAAACCAGTGATCGATAGTATCGTTCGTTTACAGCTCGAACAGGTCCATGACAGACACAATCCGGCGAACCGCCACCATGTAAGCCGCGGTGCGCAGATCCGGACAATCAGGGTGCGCGTCGCGCACTTCACGCATGGCATTATAGGCTGCGCGCATTGTGTCATCGAGGCCGGAGCGCACGAGATCAATTTCGCCAGCGCCGCATTCCAGCAGATCCTTGGTCGCGACATCAACACCGTTCGGCACCAGAGACTCTATTTGCTGTAACAGAGCCCGGCTGCGGGCCTCTTCCTGGCGTCGTTGCATACGACCAAATCGGATGTGCGACAGGTTCTTGGCCCACTCAAAATACGACACTGTCACGCCGCCTGCATTGGCGTAGAGGTCTGGAATAATTGTCCGTCCACGCTCGATCAGGATGTCATTGGCTGCTGCTGTCACCGGACCATTCGCAGCTTCGATGATCACACGGGCTTTGATATTGTGAGCATTTGAATGCGTAATCACGCTTTCGCATGCGGCCGGCACAAGGATATCACAATCATATTCCAAGCCAGCATTTCTGTTTGGCGAGAAGGTTCCGCCAGCAAATGCGTCCAATGGCTGACGATTGTTCAAATGTGCTTTGAGCGCTTCGATCTCGATGCCATCATCATTGAAGATGGCACCATCGCGTTCGATAACGCCAACAACCCGCGCGCCGTCTTCCTCGCTGAGGAATTTGGCAGCGTGATACCCGACATTTCCGAGCCCCTGCACGACGACGCGTTTGCCGTCCAATGTTCCGCTGAGGCCTGATGCTTCGACATCATCCGCGTGGCGGAAGAATTCCTGCAGAGCATATTGAACGCCGCGGCCCGTGGCTTCGGTGCGTCCGGCAATACCGCCCGCATTCAGGGGCTTTCCAGTAACGCAAGCCCGCGCATTGATATCGGTTGGATTCATGCGGCGATATTCATCCGCCATCCACGCCATTTCCCGGGCGCTGGTGCCCATATCCGGGGCTGGCACGTTTTGCGATGGGTTGATCAGGTCGCGCTTGATCAACTCATAAGCAAAGCGACGCGTGATTTTTTCAAGCTCATGCGCTTCCCACTCATTGGGGTCGACGATCAGGCCGCCTTTTGAGCCGCCAAATGGCGCTTCGACCAAAGCACATTTATACGTCATCAATGCCGCCAGGGCCTCAACTTCATCCTTATTGACTTCGATCGAGTAGCGAATGCCGCCTTTGGCTGGCTCCATATGTTCAGAATGAACTGAGCGATAGCCTTTGAAACTGTGCAACTGACCGCGCAAGCGGACTGAAAACTGGACTTCATAAGTCGAATTACAATTGCGAACGGTCTGCGCGACATCCTCTGGCAAATCGAGCAAGTCGATCGCCCGATCATACATCATGTTGACGCTGTCGAGGAAGCCAACGGTTAATGGTTTTTTGTTCTGGAAGTTCATTTCGTCCCACCTTTCCTATTATGCAGGCAGGATACAAGTCATTGTTTTAATTGATGATAATATGAATACAAAGTTTCCAGAGAGGCCGAAATCAGATCGTAATCTTGGTTAACAAGGTCTGAAAAATATAGCCCATCCACGTTGCGGACCGCGACCACAGGCAGCGTTAGCAGTATATGGTAAATTCCCGCTTCAGTAGATTACGCAAATTTTCCCGATTAGGTAGTTTTCTAGTAATGGCAGACCCGACTAGTCGTTCTGTCGATCTTGCTCCAGCCAGGCTTTCAATTTGTCGCGATCAGCCAGGATCAGAGCGCGCTCAGCACGTCGGATCAAGCCCTGCTCTTCAAGGGTCTTGATCGCCTTGGAAATACTGATGCGCGTCACGGCTAGAATTTCGGCGAGTTCTGCTTGGGTAAACTCGACCGAAGGACGGTGCTGGGTAATGGTCAGAATACGCTTTGCCAGCCGGTAAATCAGCGGCTCCTGGCGTTGCTCGCGCAAATAACTCAACGCAACCATGAACCGTTCCGATAAGTCCTTGAAAAGAAATTCTGCGAACTGCGTATCCTTCGAAATCAACTCATAGACGACATCCCGCTGGAGCAGAACCACGCGTGTCTTATCTGCCGCCGCCTCAATTTCAAACGGGTTGACGACTTTCAAATGCATGCCGGCATGATGCAGCACTTGGCCTTGAGTTCGGAAGATCGCTGTCGGTTGCGGTTGCCCATCCTGAAAATAGACCAGCGTTGCCTGACCTGACAAAATGATCAGCAAATGCTTGTCCGTCTGTCCTAATTCAAGCAGCGTTTCGCCAGCATCGGCTTCGAAAAACGCGCCGTGCTGTTTGATCTGAGACCAGGTTTCATCAGAAAGCGCCTCAAATCTGTCAGTCTCAAGAGGCGTGACCTGGCGCATCATCAATCTTACTCGGTCTATGCGGCCCGCAGGCCATCCTTTGAATTCCGGATCAATTCCGCAAGCAAACGTTTCGATTGAGCCGACCTGATCAACGCGACGGGAGACTCATGTTGCATGTTGCAACATTCACTGAAAAACATCCGGTTTTCAAGACTTAGTACGTTTGCAGTTCGCGCCAAGAGCATCGCGCTCGCCCGGCATTCTCCAGATTCCACGGCCACCAAGTGCGCTTTGGTGACATCGACCAAACCGCTCAACTGTTCAATGGAATAGTTTGCCTTTAGCCGCGCCGCTTGCAGGCGCCGTCCAATTTGAGCATCCACTTTTTTGATATCGCCGTACATCGCATTCCAAATCAATAACCAACCCGAATGCAAACTAATTTACATTCAACGTTAATGAAAGGTAAACCTGCTGTAGACGCGCCCTCAAACACAACCGTTCAGAGCGGCGTAGGACGCCGGCGATCAGCCTATTGTTGCGCAAGCATGGCTGGAAGACTGCTGAAAAGCATATACAAACCGCGCAAATCCGAATGGCTCGACAACGGAGGCGTGCTCGCCATCCTCGGTACGCGTGACGCATTGCATCGTGTACGGGTTCAGATTCTTGAGACTGACGCGCGCCACGATATCCGCTGCATTACACTGAAATGACTGCACAATCTGTACGCCATTGGCGACGGTTTGTGTTTGGTGCGTAAAGCCGATGGCTTGTGTCAGCGTCTCTCGACATTGTTCGGTGTGGACAAAATCCATGAATGGCGTGGCCTGGATACGTCCCAAACTGGTTGTACGCAGGGTATCATCGCCAAATTGCGCTGCGCCGACACAAGCGGTGAGCCCCGCCAGGCCGATGATGCTCGACAAGCTTGTACGAATTGACGTCATCTCGTGGCCTCTCCGTCACACAGTCATTTCCCACTGCATCGAAGCATTTGCCATAGGCGTGACGAGGGAGAGATCGCTCGCCACGCCTAATATGCATAGTGAGTGCGTAAGTCCCCTGTCATTGGCGTTCGGGCGTGTGGGGAACCCGATCACCTCTTTGAAACACGCGAAACCCTTGTTCAGTCGATCCCGTTAACAAAATACTACTGAGAGTTGTTTGGTGGTGCATATTTTATTGTCGCATCCAGCACGCCTTCTCAAAAAGTAGGACATTTTCAACCTTATGTTGAAAACACTTACGCAGTGATTCGAAACTCGATCGGCATTTCCATGCAAACTGCGTTTGATTTGATGATTATTGGCAGCGGACCTGCGGGCCGCCGCGCGGCCATTCAGGCCGCGAAGCTCGACAAGCGCGTTCTGGTGATTGAGAAGTCCGTGCGCGTGGGCGGCGTGTCCGTCCATTCTGGGACGATCCCAAGCAAAACCTTGCGCGAAACCGTACTTAATCTATCGGGCTGGCGCGAGCGCGGTTTTTACGGGCGAACCTATAAGGTGAAACACGATATCACCGCTGAGGATCTCAAGCATCGTTTGTCACAAACGCTCAATCATGAGGTCGACGTCCTCGAACATCAGTTCAGTCGTAATGGCGTAACTCTGGTCACCGGCCATGCGCGCTTTCTAAGTCGAACCGAAGTTGAGATCGAGCAACCGAATGGTCATCGCCTCACTTATGGATTCAAAAAGGCCCTGATCAGCGTAGGCACGAAACCGTACCGTCCGGACACAATCCCATTCGACGGCACGCAAATTCTCGACAGCGACGAGATCCTAAATATTCCGTCGCTGCCGCGCTCTCTCACTGTGATCGGGGCCGGCGTGATCGGGATGGAATATGCGACGATCTTCAGTGCGCTTGATATTGCCGTCACGGTGATCGAACCGCGCGCGCACATATTAAGCTTCATCGATGATGAGCTGATTGCCGAATTCACACATGAATTGCGCGATCGCGGCATAAAACTGCGCTTGGGCTGTCGCGCCGAGCGGGTCACGCGCGACGGCAAGCATTGCTTTGTCGATCTGAGTGATGGCCGCCGCATCAAATCGGAAATGGTTCTTTATGCTGCGGGCCGCGTTGGCGCGTCAGCAGATCTCGGATTGGACGCGGTAGGCCTGAACGCCGATTCGCGCGGACGCCTGAAAATCGATCCGGAGAGTTTCGAGACCGACGCGCCTGGTATCTATGCTGCTGGTGATATTATCGGTTTTCCCAGCCTGGCCTCGACATCGATGGAACAAGGTCGGATCGCGATCTGCCATGCCTTCAACGTCAAGAACCCACCGAAGCCTGAGCATTTCCCGTATGGGATTTACGCCGTTCCAGAAATCTCGACCATCGGCTATTCAGAGCGCGAATTGCGTGAAAAACGGATTCCGTATGAAACCGGCGTGGCACGGTTCAGAGAAACCTCGCGTGGCCACATTATGGGATTGCAACGGGGCATGCTGAAAATGCTGTTCCATCTCGAAACCCAGGAAATTCTCGGCGTTCATATCGTTGGCGAAGGCGCCACCGAGCTTATCCATATCGGCCAAGCCGCCATGGTTCTGGACGGGACGCTGTCCTATTTTATCGACAATGTGTTCAACTATCCAACCCTGGCAGAAGCTTACAAGATCGCCGCGCTGGACGCGTGGAACCGGATTGCACTGCAAGTCCCGAAATCAACTGAATGCGGCGAAGAGATTGATTCCACGGCTTTAGCGGTCGTGAACGGATAAGAGGGACATTATGGCCAAAAGCGAGCATAGCGCGGAACCGACACGAACCCCTTTCACCCTGCTTGCGGTCACGGCTTTGGCGGTGTCCAACTTGATGGTTGGCATTCTGCAAGGAAATACACTTCTCATCCTAGCCAGCTCCGCGCTGTCGGCGGGATTTGCTTACGTCTATGCCAGCAGAAGCGGCATGATTCCCGGGCGTGGCGGGGCATTGCGCGAGACGCCGCATTCAGAGCCAGACGCTGAGTCCGGCGCCGCGATCGTTGCAAAACGCCGCTTTCCGCTCTGGCTTTTTCTGGCCGTCATTTTTGTAATGATGCCTGCAATCCTGTTATTCTTACAGACCATCGAACAGTAAGTCGGCCTGTTTGCGGATTGATTTTTCAATTTAAGATTGAATTTACGGTCTTCTGGCTAATTTGATGCCAGGGACGATTTCATGACTAGAAAACCTGATCCACAAGTTGATTTTCAGATCGGTCAGCGTATTCGCGCGGCGCGGATAGACGCGTCTATGACTCAATCAGATCTTGGCCAGGCCTTAGGCTGTTCGAGCCAACAAATTCACAAATATGAGCGTGGCAGTAATCGGGTATCAGCCGGAACCTTGTTCGTGATTGCTCAAGCCCTTGGCCAGCGCGTTGATTGGTTTTTTCTGGACGCCGCACAGGTTCTTTCACCGCAAATGAACGGCCCGTACTCACTTAATTGAATCGCGCCTTCACATTGAGCTTCTTGCGCAATGGCCAAATCACTCAACATCAGGGTGGATCGCGCTTCGATGAGCGTAGACAGCCCGGCACGCCTGAGGATCTCGCTCAATCGAGAAAACTGTCGATGCATGGCCACGCCAGCGAGTTGCACTGGTCCCTCAGCATGACGAACAATGAATTCCGTCAGTCCGGCAGACAGCAAATCACCACAATCGGACATGGTAAAAATTGGGTCGTAACGCCCTATTCTGAGACCGAACCTGCCAAAGCCTGAGCCATCCTTGCGATGCAGAAACGCGACCGGTCGATAGGTCATACGAGCCGTGCAGACCAATTCCCCAATTTGATCCGAAACTTGCGCGAGAGACGCATCATCCAGCGCGTCAGAATGATCGCTGATTACCAGAACGCACATTTACGCAGCCACATGGCGAATATCTCCTCCGCGTTCGCTGGATTCGTCGAGAATTCCAGGCTCGTCCCACGCCCCTTCCGGACGGATCATCTGATACGGGTCCGAATTATACCGAATGGCTTCCGGATGCGCCGCCAGTGGGATTTCGATTTCATAATACTCGTAATCCGAGAAAAACACACTGGGTCGGTCCTTTAACAATCGGCAATTCAACGTGCGCGACCAAAGCGGCCAAAGGCGTGCCTGAATTTGCGCTGTCATCCGGCGGAACCCTTTGCGAGCGCCAAGTTCAAATGCTGCAGCGAGCAAGACTTTTACCACACTGGTGCCACGGTATCGCGGCAGGATGCAGACGCGTTCAACTTTTCCGAACCCGGCAAACCATCTCAGGCGCAGCGTCGCAATGGCTTGACCGTCAGCATATGCCAGTAAATGCGAGGCACACAGGTCATTGCCGTCAAATTCCTCATCGAACGGACAGTCCTGCTCGGACATGAACGTCATCGCACGAAGCGCAGCCATTTTCTGATAGGCATCGAGCGTGCGCACCATTTCGACTTGGAAGCTATCAATGTCTTTCTGCCGCACAGGACGTGACAGTCCAGATTGCCCGATTTCGCTGATCGACAACATTTAAGCGACTTTCTTCGATGGGGCCTGTAAAGCGCCCTGCATCCAAAGCTTGTCGGGCCCGAACCCAGCCGGTGTCCAACCAAGACTCTCCATCGACCTTGCGCCATCGTCGGTTGCGGCGCGCGCGAAACATGGCACTTGCGGGAAGATGCCCATACGAATAACGCCCGCGCCGGTCATGACGGCCTTGCGCGCGTCATAAGTCGCGCCAGCATAGATCCCGATATAGCAAGCGGCACATAATTGGCCGACGGCGGCGACATGCGCTGGATTGGGGTCTCCGGGCTGGAATTCATTTGCTTCCAGCGCAGCAAGTCCCGCTTCAGAAAGTGGCACGGCCAGAACCAAGCCTTCAATCGGGTCAGATCCAAATGCCCAGGCCGTGATTTCGGTCACGCCATGGACGCGTTCAATTGTATCTGCGTCCGCGAGCCGATCATTTATTAATTCTTCGCCGAGCGCGACCAATTCCGGAATTTCTGTTGGCGTCGCACTTCGCCACCCGAACGCTGCCATAGTCTCAGTCATTTTGGCGTGATCGACGACAAATGGATAGCATTCGAGAGAAATTTGCGGTGCAGACATCTGAAAAACTCCTTTTAGAGCCAGAAGCTTGCACAATTCGAACGGGTGCGATGCAGACAGAATCGAATTGGGGTAGTACAGAAATCGTATAAGAGGCGATGGATGTTTGAGAATCTGGACTGGGACAAATTAAAAGTATTCATTGTTGTTGCTGAACTCGGCAGCATGAACGCTGCTGCGACACGATTGAAGGAAACCGCGCCGACCGTTTCGCGCAAAATCGACGATTTGGAGCGGACCCTGAACGCGCGCCTGCTTTATCGTTCACCGCGCGGCGTCAGCTTGACGGATGCAGGTCGGAAAGCCCTGCGATATGCAGAGATCATGTCGGATGCGGCGGATGGTTTGCGAAGCGACGTGCTCGATCATGATTTGCCTGCCGAGGGGCCTGTCACCTTGTGCGCAGGCGATGGCCTGGCAGCCCACTGGATTGCGCCGCATCTGCCCGACTTTCACCTGCAAAACCCGAAAATAGAACTCCGCCTGGTGACCACGGATCGGCCGGACACTGATATTCTCAATGACAAAGCGGATATTGCCGTCCAGTTTCAGGAACCTGGTGGGCGACAAGATATTGTCTCGAAACGCCTGGGAATCCTGCATTATATCTTCTGGGCTTCACCGGAATACGTGCGTACCTTTGGGGCGCCGACGAGCGTGTTTGATCTGCATGAACATCGCTGCATCATTCACTCTGGCTACGTGAACCAGATGGAGCGCTGGGCCCCAAAGGCAAAACAGTTCCGCGATCTGATCGATTTCGCCCTGGTGACCAATTCCGGCTCCGTCATGCTGGAAGTCTGCGCCAATGGCGGCGGCATCGCATTGATGCCAACTTATGTGCACGATCTGCAAAAAAATCTGGTGGCCCTCAATTTGCCCGAAGTCGCGCCAATCCGGTTCTGGTTGACCTATCCAGAACGCGTCCGCCGGCTGGCGCGGGCGCAAATCGTCATCGATTGGTTACGGGGATTGTTCAATCAGCGGCTGACGCCCTGGTTCAAACCTAATTTCGTTCACCCGCAAAGCATGGACAAGGATCAGGCGCAGACTCTGTCGGCTGGATCTGAACTGACCACACCCCCTGTCGTGTAAATCTGGCGACAAGCCTTATTCTCAACACTCTGTATTGCAAAAATTATATAACCCCTGTGCTTGCTATAACATGCGGACTTCGGGTCCAAACAATTCAAAGGGAAATAACAAATAGAGCGTGCAGAATGCCCGGCGACAAGGAGTCTCCAAAACGGCCTGACCAATGGCGGCGTGACCAGCCGCTGGGTGATGCCCTGCGCGAGCAATACAAAAATGTGCTCAAGGAGCCTGTCCCGGAAAAGCTGAAAAAGCTGATCGAGGCCCTAAAAGAGCAAGAAAAGAAAGAACAAGAAGACTGAGTTGCAGGTCAATCCTGCCGGTTGTTCTGCATCGTTTCAAAAAAACTGAAAAAAAATTCCCCTCGTACGGGAACAATTCTTCGTGATCGTGCATTCTATATATGACGGGCTGCTTCTGCCCGCATGAAGACTGCGAAACGAAACGAAGGGAAAAGCCATGGGGACCGACAGACTGATCGATCGTGAATTGCCGCAATGGACGAAATCCGTCCGCCGACATGCACATTTTGCGCAATCGATTGAAACTGAAGAACTGGCCGATGCGGAACTCGAAGTTCAATTGAATATTATTGACGCCCTCAGCGATAAAGGAGCCTCCAGCCCGTTGGAAATGCTGCTTAAACTGAAACTCTGGGAATCATTTGTCGCTCCAGATGGCGATCACACGCAATTACCACCAGAGACGCAGCTCATACTGTCGGTGATCGGTGATCTTGAAGCCTTTGTCGATACGGACGGTGCCTCAATGGCCTCATATCAGAGCGCGCCTTGGGCCAAAGTCAGCTAGAAGCTGACTTTGGTACTCCAAAATGCAGGAATATCGGGCTTAGCGGCTACCAGCGAGCCGCAGCACTTCGCGCACAGGGCCGAGATTTGAGCTTTGCCGCAGATCCAGCAGCAAGTTCATGCAATCATTGAATTCGTTGGATTCCCGACTTTCGGCATCGCCAATCTTGTCGACAACCTCTTCGTCATAGAACCAGCTAATGTGCAAGCCGAGCACTTTTGAAATTTCGTACAGGGTGCCCGCCGAAACGCGATTGACGCCCTTTTCGTATTTCTGGACTTGCTGAAAGGTCAGACCAATCAGGTCTCCTAATTGTCCTTGGGTGAGTTTGGAATCGCGACGGGCTTGCCGTATGCGACGACCAACTTGATGGTCCACGTGGGACGGTGTCTTGGCGCTCATTTGTTTCTCCATGCATTCCGGTGGCGCGTTATAATTGAATTTACCACTCTTCGCGCGCAGATAGTATGTGGAACATTATGAAGAGAACGTAAACTGGTTTACGCTCACTGCGGATTTTGCAGCATTGATCGCGAGTGTAGAGACTTTCGCAATTCGTGCTGAATCGCATCTGCTTGTTCGCTAAGCACCTGAATTTGCCGAATCAGTGCGTCCTGACGGTGCTGAACATAGGTCAAATAGCCATTGGCGACGCTGATTTGGTCGAAACCGTCCGTGCG
>JBCCDZ010000077.1:0-11135 GCA_039030525.1 Pseudomonadota bacterium
AGCACCACTGGAAATCGGCGACGTCCTGCATGGCCGCGGTGTCGCTCAAATCGTGAAATCACGGCATCCGGAGTGGCGCGAAGGACAAATCGTTCAAGGCCAATTAGGCTGGCAAACTTATAAAGTCTCATCGATGACTCCCGCCGAAAAGTTTCGCGCGATGCCGCCAAATGGGTTGAGCGCATCGCTCGGCCTCGGCGCGCTTGGCATGACGGGTCTTTCGGCCTGGGCCGGATTTTACAATGTCGGCGCGCCCCATCCAGGAGACATCGTTCTGGTATCAGGCGCAGTTGGTGGCGTCGGGTCGCTGGTGACTCAATTTGCGGCGCAAGTTTCCGGTTGTGATGTCATTGGCATCGCTGGCGGCGCAGAGAAGTGCGATCTTGCGCGCGATCTCGGATGCGGGCGCGTCATCGATTACAAGTCTGACGACATCCCTCCGGCGATTGCCGCGGCCGTCCCGAATGGGCTGGATATCTATTTCGATAATGTCGGCGGCGAGATCCTGGACGCAGCAATGGATCATCTCTCGCAGGGGGCTCGGATCGTGCTGTGCGGCTCCATCAGCGAGTATACACGCGAGCGCCCTTTCGCCTTGCCGAACTATACAAGGCTGCGGCGCACGGACAGCCAGATGCGTGGTTTCTTTGTCTATAATCATTTGCACGACTGGGACCACGCTATGCGCGAGATCGCTGATTGGATTCGCGACGGGCGCGTCAAACCGGTCGAACAAATCACCGATGGCTTTGAACGTATGCCTGCCGCGCTGGCCGGGCTGTATACCGGTCAAAATGTCGGCAAACAGCTGTGCCGCGTCCGCGGCGAACCAGAGACCTGGATATGAGGGACAGAAACATGAGTGAGAAACCTGACATACGGTTCCAGCGCGGCAATTTCGTCGTCGCCGATCTTGATCGCGCCCTGACCTTCTATCGCGATGTTTTGCGGTTTGAAGTCGCGTACACAAAGGGCCACAATCCGGACAGCTATTCGATCCCGGTTTTCAACATCCCGGATGGAGCAGAGCTTGGCTTCTGCACACTCTCTACCCGAGACGAGGTGCGTGTCATGGCGTTGACGGAAATCAAAGGCGTGGCATTGCCCCCGGTCCCGCCGCCGCGGCGCAGCGCGATCGTTCTCGACGTGGCCGATCCCGATGCGATTATCGCTGGCGCGCAATCCCTGGGACTAACCGTCTATCCTGAAGAGCGTCTTGAAACCAATGATGGTCGAATTGGACGGGAAATCGGGATTGTCGATTTCGATGACAATCTGGTCGTCATCTATACGATATTGGAGCGTAGCGCATGACCGAAGCAACCTCACCCAAAGCCAAACCTTATCCGCCAGCAAGCAAAGGCTGGATCCTCGTCATCGCTTTAACGGTCGCGTATGTGTTCAGCTATGCGGATCGGAAAATCATCATCGAGCTCCTGATCGAGCCGATCAAGGCTGATCTTAGTCTCACAGACGAGCAAATCGGCCTCATCCTGGGGCCCGCCTTCTCCATCGTTTATGCGACATCAGGGTTGTTCATTGGTTGGCTGGTGGATCGCGCGCGCCGAACCTGGTTGGTCGGTATTGGCGTCGCGTTCTGGTCACTGGCAACAGCCTTCTCTGGTGTCGCGACAAATTTCTGGCAGATGTTCATGGCCCGCTTGAGTGTCGGCGCCGGCGAAGCCACGCTGAGCCCCGCCGCCTTCTCTATGATCGGTGACAGCTTCCCACCGGAGCAGCGCGGCAAGCCAATCGCGTTCTATACGATGGCGCTCGTCGTTGGCGCCAGTGTCGCAGGCTTCCTGGGCGGCGGAATCTTGATTTGGGCAAAGACCACACAAGGCATTGAAGTGCCGCTCTTGGGCCTCTTGGCACCCTGGCAACTGGCCTTCTTCATGATCGGTTTACCTGGCCTGCTCGTGGCAACATGGTTCTTTTTCCTCAATGAACCGGAACGCCGACTGACCACAGTCGAAGATAACAGCCTGAAAGGCAATAATGTCAGCGATGCGCTCGGCTATCTTGCTAAACATTGGGGCACATATCTTGGCTTTGTCTCGATTGTCTGCGTGATGACCATTTGCGCGTATAGCCAAGGTTTTCTGCCATCGACCTTCAAGCGGGTCTGGGGGTGGGAAACCGAATATTATGCCATCGTCAATGCCACAGCATTGCTGATCATCGGCCCGGCCAATATTCTGCTCTGGGGTTACCTATCTGATCGCTGGACACAAGCCGGCATGCGGGACGCGCCATTCCGGATCATGGCGGCAGGTCTTTTGATCATGGTGCCGACACAGGTCATCGCCATGTTCATGCCGACCGGCTGGACGGCCTATGCTGTGCTGTGCGTCAACACAATCGGCATTGGCATGGTTTCCGGCGTGGGCGTAACCGCGCTTCTGCTAATCACGCCTGCGCAGATACGAGGCCAGGTGGTTGCGCTCTATTACATGGCGATATCAATGGCGGGTCTGTGGTTAGGATTCCCGACGGTTGGAACGCTGTCCTCCCGCGTATTTGGCGAAGACAATCTGAACCTCGCCGTCGGGGTCGTACCGATCATTTACGGCACCATTCCCATTCTCTTACTGCCTGTCATTTATAAGCTCTATGTCGCCCAGATGAATCGCATGAATGGCGATGCGCCAACCGAAAGCGCGGGCAAATGACACTCCGAAAAGGCTATTCCGACGGACCCGAGGGACAAATACACTGGCGGATGGCCGGGCATGGCGCGGGCTCGGCTCACCCTGATCTGTATTGCTTTTCGCCCGCGCCTTTCGGGTCGATTGCGTTCCAGACGCTGCTGCCACACCTCGCACAGGGGCGCCATGTCATTGCGCCAGATTACCCAGGACAAGCTGGCTCTGAGGGTGGTAGCGTTCAGCCATCCATTGAAGACTATGCCACTTCCATGCGCGCGGTGATGAAAGATCTATCACAAGAGGGTCCAGTCGATGTTTTAGGATTCCATTCGGGGTGCCTGGTCGCTGCCGAAGTGAAGCTGCAAGCGTGTGAAGGCGTCCGCCGCGTGACGTTGATCGATGTTCCAGCCTTCGACCCGGAGACAAGGGCGAAATACCTTCCTATGGTTGGTCAGCCTTTCGAGCTTTCATCTGACTTGGAAAGCCTCGCAAAAGCCTGGGACATGGCGGTTAGCAAACGGCTTGAGACGCAATCACTCGAGCACAGCCTGGCCATGTTCGCGGACACGGTCGGCAATGGCCCAAGAATGAATGCCACCTTCCATGCCGCGTTCACGTATGAAGTCGAAGCGAAACTTGCGCAATTGGACGGCGCGACAACCGTGATCGCAACTCAATCTTCACTTCTGGAACCTTCTCGCCGGGCTGCTACGTTCATTCCTGAATGCACTCTGGTTGAGCTTCTGGAGATCAAACGCTCGGTCCTCGATGAGCATGCAAGGCAAACCGCCGCGGCAGTTCTATCGCGCTTGAATTGAGGCCCTACTCGTCGAGAAAGCGTCGCGTCAGATCAGCGATGAAGGGCACGCCCAGGTCGAAGACATTGTGCGGGTATTGCGACAGAATGATCAGCTCACTGTTCGGTGTTAGCGCCTGTGCAGTTTTGGTTTCTGCAAGCAGACTACCAGTTGGTGCAATGAATAAGCTAGTTTGTGCAAGTTTCGGCAAGCGCACTTCGCCTGGATATGTGAACACTCCATAATAGGCATGCCCGCTTTCCGGCATTGCCTGCACCATATCCGCAAAGTGTTCCTGCGCCTGCTCCAGCGATATTCCGTATTGCAAGCCCGCACTCACGAAGGCCCATTTGCTATCGTGATGCGATCCAGACGCCTCCAAAACGTCTGGCTTCGCATATTGGTCAAAGGCGGCCTTCTGCTCTTCACCGGTCAGGAATGGAACCCCGGGCAAGACCAGCCGTCGCACACGTTCCGGCTCATTCAACGCCATCTCGATCGCGATCAGTGTGCCTGTATGATAGCCGAGCACATCGACCGGCGTATCCACATCTAGCGCCGTTAAGACGCGCAGCGCGTTTCGGGCATAGTCTTCGATACTGGGCGGCGCTTGTGGCCGGTCTGAATCTCCAAAGCCGGGTGTGTCGATCGCGATGACATATCGATCTTGCGACATATCCTGCATGAAATCGATATAGAAAGTCGACGAATATGGCGATGGATGCAGCAGGACCAGTGGCGGCTTTGGAGCGCTGCCTTGTGGCGGAGATGCGATACGTATGTGCACTTGGCCATAGTCGCCTTGGACGAATAGTCGTTGCATCGTGGCAGGCGCCTGGTCTTGCAGAGCGGAGCGATCGACATTTGTACTTTCACACGCGACCAGAAGACCGCAGATGAAGATTGCCGCAAACAAGACCGTCGTCTTCATTCTCAATCACTTTGCTTCAACGAATTCGATGGTCGCGCCATCAGGTGCCTTGATGGAGAAGACGTCCAGGGGCCCGAAGGACGGGCGATGCGTGGCATAGACGTCCTGAGCAATGGGCCAGCCGCGCTGTTCGATCATCACCTTCGCCGCTGCAACCGATGCGACAGGATACGTGACAGAGAGCCAACCGAGATTTGGCGCTTTACAACGATCTGCATAATCGAACCCATCCAGCCCATCGATTTCGATATATTCCATCCGGCCATACAGGCTTTGTGTCTGCGGCGTGAATATGCCGGCTTTGTACGGCACGCTGGTGGTCAGGTTTTGCGGAATGCCGAGCGGCATCAAACTTGGCGCATCATCCGTGTAGGGTTGACCATACCAGACCCGATCAAAGCCCAACACGTCTTCCATCAGAACGCGGACTGCTTCCCGGTCGCGCGTCATTTGCATGATATTGAATGGACGACTGAGGCGCTCGAACGGTGTGAAGCCTTCTGGAATGGGCCTGTTCAGTCGCTCATAGGCCTGGACTTGCAAGCCGTCCGGGCCTTTGAAAACGACAATGCTCAATTCAGAGCCATTAAACGACAGAGGCGCGATCGGCGTTTCCGTCCCCCACCCCATTGCAATCGCATCATCGTAAATGCGTTCAATATCATTGGCCCGCACCATGAAGGACCAAAAGCACCCCGTATCCCACGCACGCGCGCCGGGACGGGTTGGGACCTTGCGTCCGGCATCGTCAAACCGGATCAGACGGACATAACCGGCATCACTGTCCGGAGCCTTCAAAGTGAGAACTTCGCCGGACGCGCCATCGGGCAAAGCCAGAGTTTCCAATTCAGCTGCATCCAGAGGGCCGCGATAGACGACATCATAGCCGCCAATTTCCTGAAAGAAACGCGCAGTCTGATCGAGATCAGACACGCTCGCGGTTGCCATCAACCAAGGTTCGCTGGTCACAGGAGACGGCAATGGGTCCGGAGCTGCTGTGACATCGGCAGGCGCAACAGATTCCAGACCCGCCTGACAAGACGCAAGCAGCCCCAGTGCGAACACCGGGGCTGCCAAACTGTTTGCGACAGATCGCATCGACTTAGAACTCGACGCCCAGTTCGACACCATATTCAAGCGGCGGCGAAGCGTAGGTCGTGAACGAGCTCGCGGACGAAGCCCGGTAATATTCTTCATCCGTCAGGTTGCGACCAAACACGGCGACAGACCAACCACGCTCATCAGCATATTTAAGGCGTGCATTTATCAGCGTATCAACCTCGATGAAGGCATGCGCCGGAGAGTTCGCGACAAGGCTCCAGCTATCATCTTCAAAGCTGGCATCGGCCGACAGGATCAACTCGCCCTGATAGACAGGCTGGGTATATAACGCACCGATCGTCGCCTTGTACTCTGGTGCATTCTTGAGATCGAGACCTAAGGCACAACTGATCACTTGCGCATCAACCGCAGGGTCGACACCGGCCGGGCAGCCTGCGCCATTATTGCTGAGGCCGCGCGCCTGATCACCGGTTAGCGAGGTGTACTCAGCATCCAGAAGCCCGAGATTACCGTTGATCTGGAAATTCTCGGTAACCTGCCAGACACCTTCTACTTCGATGCCGGATATCTCGGTTTCGTCTACGTTAAAACGTGTGAACCCAAGCCCAGGAACCGTCGCGCCGATTTGCAAGCCTTCATACTGATTGAAGAAGGCAGCAACGTTCAGACGGAACGTATCATTCCAATCGGATTTGATCCCGATTTCAAATGAGTCCAGCGTTTCTTCTTCCACAGGCAGGAACACGGCGGTGCCACTGAAAGCATCCGGCGACCAACCACCCGACTTGAAGCCGGTAGAGTATTTGGCATAGCCGAGAACGTCATCATTGAAGCGATAATCCGCACCGACTGTGAAACTGAGATTGTCGAAATCAGCAGAATCGGTTCGCGCGAACCCGAACGGGCCGACCCCGTCAAAGTCTTTGCTGTCATTGGTAAACCGCAAGCCACCGGTGATCGAGAACTGATCATTGACGGCATATGTACCCTGCCCAAAGACCGCGATAGATTCGGTTGAAGTATCTATCGAAAATGGGAAGATAAACACGGAATCGAGCATCAAATCTTCTTCGAAATAGTACAAGCCCGCAATCCAATCGAGCGCACTTTGGCCTGTTTGCCCGATGGTGAATTCCTGACTGAGCTGATTTTGATCTGTCATCTGGCTGAATGGGAAACCAATGCGCGTGCTCAACTCATCTTCCAATTCGCGATAGGCACTGATCGATGTGAAATCCACGGTTCCAAAAGCGCCATCAACGCGCGCCATGATCCCGGTGCTTTGAACCTCTGATCGATAATCCGTAAAACAGCCAAGCGGCAACAAACCGGCAGCCGGACAGGTCGTTCCAGGGAGCGGCTCAATTGTAAAAATGTCATTGTCCGCATCATTGCCCGGCGCAATGGAGTCTGGAATTGGATCAGAATTGTCGTCCGTGTGATCGAGAGCGACTAACAAATTCCAATCATCGTTGAACTCATGATAAACCGATGCCCTGATCGCAATTGTGTCGAGTGCACCGACGCCTTCAGGTCCTTCGCCCGTAAATGGGCCATTTGGAATTATGTCGTGGAAACCATCTCTCTGGCGTGAAAAGCCCGTTACGCGAACCGCGGTGGAATCAGCCAATTGGAAATTGCCCGTGCCCTTTATTTCAACGCGATCATAATTGCCAAGGACCGCACTGACTTTGCCGCTATTCTCCATTTGCGGTTTCACAGGCGTCAACTTGATCGCCCCGCCAACGGTGTTGCGTCCATACAGCGTGCCTTGCGGGCCGCGCAGCACTTCGATCGACTCAAGATCGACCACATCAAACAAAGACCCGACCGAGCGACCGATATAGACACCGTCCACATAAATGCCGACCGCCTGATCGACTGCGCCGCGGCTTTCATCCTCGCCAACGCCGCGCAAGAAGATACGTGCAGCGCTTGCTGTCCCGGTATTGGTGGCAATGTTGATGTTCGGAACCTGGGCTGCGAGATCGCGAATGTTCAGGACTTGCTTGTCCTCGATCTGCTCGGTTGAAAGCGCCGTCACAGCGACGGGCACATCTTGCAGGTTCTCTTCAACCCGCTGTGCGGTGACATTCACAGTTCCGAGACGGCGCGCGCTGTCCTCACTATCGTCTTGAGCCAAAACAGGCGCGGCAAATGCCGTCGATAATGCGGCCGCAGCTGTCGCGCAAATCAGTATCTTCTTCATATCCGAGATCTCCTCAAAAATCGGTTCGCGTTAACTCTCTCGAGCAAATGATATACCTTTTGAGCAGAATAGCGAGATTTGTCCGGTCATTTGAATCCGTCATGTGACAAAATTGTCTCACTCAGCCGATGGTGGCGGAGATTCCGATAAACCCTGCACCAGCAAGACATCAAACTCGCCCCAGGCATTATCAATCCGCGCGCGCCGCAGCGCGTCATAGGCTTCGCTGTTCCAGAAACTGCGCGCCGCTTCTGCATTTGGCCATTTGCTGACGACGTAACTCGGCGGCGCATAGTCCCCTTCAAGCACTTCAATGCCGGGCCCACCCCCAATCGCCACATAGGCCCCGCCATGCTCGGCATAGAGCGGCGGAAGTTTGGCTGCATAGCCTTCCATGAATGCGGGGCGATCAAACACTTCGCCGAGGACAATCATGTATGCCGGGGGTTCTGGCACCGCTTCCTGACCGACAGCATCCTGTGTTGGTAACCCGACACACGCCGCGATCCCTATCCCGGTGCATAGACCCAAGGCGCTCCCCGCGATAAATCCCTTCATGATTTCCTCCGACTGGCTGGACTTCCACAAAAAGATATATCATTTGAGAGTAACACAAACACAAGCGGAAAATCGAATGGCGCACGACCTATCACACCCCACCATGGTCACTTCGGACAAGACGGCTCGCGAGATCTTCGATGAAGTCCGCTCTAATCCCGCCCGCGCGCGCTTCGGATTTGGCAACAAACTGGCGATCGTCAACGTTGATCCACAAAAGAGCTATACGCGGCCGGATCTGTTTCCGAAGACAGGCTACATTACGGACCCGCGCCAGATCGAGCATATTGACGGCATATCGGCTGCAGCGCGAGGCAAAGGCTTGCCCGTCGTTTGGACGCATGTCGCCTACATGGACAACGCGGCAGATGCCGGTGTGTGGGGCACGCGGACGGATGCGCCCGACAGTTTGCAGAACATCAAATACGGCTCCGATCGCACCGAGTTCGATGATCGGCTAAACATCGATAAAGCCGTCGACGCGGTTTACACCAAGCGCATGCCGTCGGCATTTTTCGAAACACCGCTGCAGAGCTTTCTGACCTGGCACAAGGTCGACACGGTCGTTGTCACAGGTGGATCGACGAGCGGATGCGTCCGCGCCACGGCAGTGGACAGTCTGAGCCACGGGTATCGCACGATCGTGCCGATTGAATGCGTCGCTGATAAGCATGAGAGTTATCATTTCGCCAATCTGACCGACTTGCTGATCAAATACGCGGATGTCGTGCCAGTCAGCGAGGTCTATGACGCGATCGCGGAGTATCAAGGGTGATGCACGCGGACCCAAATCTCTACGACTATTGGCCTTACGCGGATCGGCCAAAAATTGTCTGGCCAGGCGGCAAGAAGCTCGCCTTCTGGATCGCTCCGAATATTGAATATTACGAGTTCCAGCCGCCGCATAATGATAAGCGCCCAGGCTGGCCGCGCGGCAATCCGGACGTGGTCGCTTATTATCAGCGCACCTGGGGCAACACGGTCGGCCATTGGCGAATGATGGATCTGTTTGACAAATATGGCCTGCGAGGATCGATCTCGCTGTCGATTGGTTTGGTCAACCACCACCCGGAAATCATCGAGGCGGTGAGCGCACGCAATTGGGAGTTCTTCTCTCACGGCATTTACAACACCCGCTATTCTTACGGTATGGATGAAGCGCAAGAGCGCGCCGTGCTGGAAGACTCCATTCGGACAGTTGAGCAAGCGACTGGCAAGCGCATTCGCGGCTATCTCGCGCCAGCTTTGACGCACACAGAAAAAACGCTCGACCTGATCGCAGAGCATGATTTCTGGTATACGTGCGATCTGTTCCAGGATGATCAGCCACAGCCGCTCAAGACCAAGACAGGACGGCTGGTCTCGATGCCTTACTCGCTCGAGGTGAATGATGTCATCACCTACTCTGTCCAGGGCTGGAGCCCACGGCGCTATACGGAACTCTTGATCCGGCACTTTGACCAATTGCTGCAAGAAGGCGAACAGTCCGGCACTGTGATGTGCATTCCGCTGCACGCATATCTGGTCAGCCAACCGCATCGCCTACGGGTGTTTGAAGAAGCATTGAAGCACATTTGTTCGCATCGCGATGATGTCTGGTTCACGACCGGTGCCGAGATCGCTGAATACTATCGTGAGCATTACTGGGATCAGACGCAATCAGACATTGCCGCACGCGGCGTCGCGACGGGAGGGACTGGTTTTGCCCCTGCCGGATGACTACCTGATTTACCCGCACCGTCAGCATGGTTTCGACAATCCACGCTATGCATGGGATCCGGCCGACCGACGGTCGCCAGTCGCCTTGAAAAGCGGCGCGAAAGCGATTGCAACTCTGCTTGTCCCGATCGAGTTTTTCCCACTCAATCCTCCCGCCACACCTTTCAAACACCCGGGCGCGATGAAAACGCCTTATCCGGATCTGCGCCACTTCACGACGCGTGATTATGGCAATCGCGTTGGCATCTATCGCCTCTTGCGAGCGTTCGAACAACGCGGAATCAAAGCCACGTGCGCTGTGAATGCGGAAATCGCACGTCGTTATCCGCCTTTACTCGAAACCCTCAGGTCCGGCGGACACGAGATTGCCGCGCATGGCGTTTCAACCGCACATATTCATCATGACGGTTTGAGCGAGGCCGATGAGCGCGCGCTCATCGCGGAAACGCGCGCCGCCTTCCCCGTCGCGAAATCCTGGATGAGCCCAGCCCGTAATGAGAGTTATCAGACGCTCGACCTGATCGCAGAAGCGGGCTTCGAAATATGTCTCGATTGGGAGGCCGATCAGCGCCCCCTGCCCTTTAAAACGCACTCAACGCCGGTCTGGGCCATTCCTAATTATGGGGAGCTCGGCGATTTCAAACTTCTGATCGATCGGTCTCAATCTGAAGATGACTGGGCCGACCAGATTATCGAGGCCGCCGCCTATCATGTCGCGCAGCACGACACGGAAGGCGCTTCCGCCTTTGCCTTCACGATGACACCATATGTGCTCGGCCAGCCATTCCGTATGCACGCCGTTCGCCGCGTGTTGGACGCCTTGATGGCGATGGACGGACTTGTCCTTACTACGGCGCAGTCCTGCTGTGCCCAGTTCAAAGAGGTGATGATATGAATCGCCGAACCTTTATGCTGACCGCTGGCGCCTCCGCGTTGGCTGTTCCCGCTCTTGCTCAAGGATCTTCGCCGATGCGTTATTCTGCACTCGCTCTTCAAACGGTTTGTGATGCCGTCAATCAGGACCGTTCGATTGAAGATGCTCACGCGCGTATGGATCGCGCGATTGCGCGCGTGCGCGGACAGATTGGATCGACCAAAGGCTTCTTGAAAGGCTTTAACGGCTATGATGTGAAACTCGTCGTCCTGCCAGAATATTGGATGACAGGGTTCCCCCTCGGCGAGACGCGGGAAGAATGGCAAGACAAAGCCGC
>JBCCDZ010000078.1:0-10901 GCA_039030525.1 Pseudomonadota bacterium
GCGATTTTCAACACCCCAAGCCATCACCGCGTCCACCACGCCACCAATCCGCGCTATCTCGACGCCAATTATGCCGGCGTCTTCATCATCTGGGACAAGATGTTCGGATCGTTCATTGCTGAGCGCGACGATGACCGACCGGATTATGGCATCGTCAAACCGCTCAATTCCTACAATCCTTTGATTGTCGCCTTTCACGAATTTGCCGGTCTGCTGCGCGATTGCGGCACGGACGGGATGAAGCCCCTGACATGGGTCAAACGGGCGGTGAATGCGCCGGGCTGGTCGCCCGATGGCGATCACAATCGGACCGAAGAAATTCGTGCCCGCTGGAAAGCAGACCAGGACGCCGCTTAGGCCGAGACATCCGGAAGGATTTGTGCGTGTTTCACGCTGCCATAGGCAAAGCTGGTATCAATGCTGGCAATGCCGGGCACCCTTTGCAATTCGCGGCGGACGAATTGCTCATAATCATCGAGGTCCGCTGCGACGACCCGTAACAGATAATCCGACCGGCCCGTCATCAGCCAGCAATCCATCACTTTCGGCATCTCCTTGATGGTGCGCTCGAAGGCCTGCACGGCATCATCGCCGTGGCGTTCCAGCTTGATCCGGATGAAGACCGTGACCGGCAAGCCCCAGGCTTTCGGATCGACCCGCGCCGTATAGCCCGTAATCACGCCCTGCTCTTCCAGCAGACGCAGACGCCGCAAACAGGGGCTGGGCGACAGGTTTACCCGCTCAGACAATTCCTGATTGGTGAGCCGGCCATTCGCCTGCAATTCCTGCAATATCTGACGATCTTTGCTATCCATACCACGTTTCCTAGCAGTTTCTGCCAATATTTAAGCAAATGACTTGCCATTTCGCAAACCTCTGCGGTGAATTTTAGCGTATGATGAAAGTTCAGGAGACATTGCATGCACGACGATCGCACCAAAGGGTTTTCGACCCGCGCCATTCATCACGGCTATGATCCGCTCAGCGCAGACGGCGCATTGACGCCGCCGCTTCACCTGACATCGACCTTCGCCTTCGAGACCGCGGAACAAGGCGGCGCGCGATTTGCCGGCGAAGCGCCCGGGCACATTTATTCGCGTATCTCCAACCCGACCACGGACCTGCTGGAACAAAGACTGGCCTCCCTCGAAGGCGGCGAGGCGGCGGTTGCCATGGCCTCCGGCATGGGCGCGATCACGTCCGTCTTGTGGAGTTTCCTGCAAGCGGGTGACGAGCTGATCACCGACAAGACGCTGTATGGCTGCACGTTTTCTTTCTTCCAGCACGGCCTCAGCCGTTTCGGCGTAACGGTTACGCATGTCGATCTCACCAATCCGCTGGCGCTGGAAACGGCAATCTCTGACCAGACCAAAATTGTCTATTTCGAAACCCCAGCCAATCCGAATATGCGTCTGGTCGACATTGCAGCGATCAGCGCCATTGCCAAACGGCACGGCGCCCGAACGATTGTCGACAATACATATGCGACGCCGGTCCAGACCCGTCCGATCGAACATGGCGCCGACATCGTGGTGCATTCAGCCACCAAATATCTCGGCGGGCATGGCGACCTGGTCGCCGGGATTGCCATCGGATCGGCCGAAGACATGGCTGAGGTTCGCATGGTCGGCGTCAAGGACATGACCGGCTCGGTGCTTGCGCCGTTCAATGCCATGCTGATCCTGCGCGGCTTGAAGACCCTGTCGCTGCGGGTAGAGCGGCATGCGCAAAGTGCGCAGCGCGTGGCCGAGCTGCTGACAGAGCATCCGGCTGTCGGTTCAGTGTCTTATCCTGGCTTGCCAAGCTTTCCGCAGCATGACCTCGCCAAGCGACAGATGCGCGGCTTTGGCGGCATGATCGCGTTTGAGCTAAAAGGCGGATACGCGTCCGGTATTGCCATGATGAACCGCCTGCAATTGATCCGCCGCGCGGTCAGCCTTGGCGATGCCGAAACCCTGATCCAGCATCCCGCCAGCATGACCCATTCCACCTATTCGCGCGAAGAACGCGAGGCGCTTGGTTTTAGCGAAGGCTTGGTCCTCATTTCGGTGGGGCTGGAAGATGTCTCGGATCTGATCGAAGACCTGCATCAGGCCTTAGGCTCGAATGATATGGTCGCCGCCTAATTTAAATTCGCTTTCCAATCAAAACATTCCGGACAAATCCGAAATCGCACCTTGCATTTCGATATATCGAAACCATTATTTAGATATATCGAAATAGGAGCCCCTTATGTATTACACTCATCGGATGCGCAAAGCGGCTGCGGCTTATCGCAAGATGCACCGCCGCGGCGCTGGCGGAGGCCGCCGTCGACCGCTGGACCATGGCGATTTGCGGTTGCTCATCTTGTCTCTGATCGCTGAGCAGCCACGACATGGCTATGATCTCATCGCCGAAATTGAAGGCCGCACAGGCGGCGCGTACAAACCCAGCCCAGGCGTGATGTACCCCGCGCTCGCCATCATCCAGGATTTGGGCCTGGCAAAAGTCAAAAAGGAAGACGGCAAACGGGTCTTCTACATCACCGAAGCGGGCGAAGCCGAATTGGAGGCGAATGCCGAGACGCTGATCAAGATCGAAGCGCGGCTTGAGGCGCTCGCCAATCCGGACTCCGAGCTTGATCCCAATGACGTCCGCGCGGCCAGCCAGCGATTGCGTCACACATTGTTCAAGACGGTGACACAGGCCTGGCCAGACACATCTGACTATGAAGCCATTGTCAGCATTCTCAATCAGGCGCGCGCCGACATTCTCAATCTGGGTGAGAAAGACGACAAGCCGAATTAGGTCTTCTCAAACACGACGCTGAGATTGTTTGCGGGCATGGCCTGGACCTCGACCAGGCTGAGCCCGGCAGCTTGCGCCAAGGGAACAATCTCCAGATCAAGGTCGCGGACGCCCCAGCTCTGATCGCGCCGCTTTAAATCCTCGCTGAAACGGGCATTTGACGGTGCGATCTCACCCGCGCGGGCAAACGGACCATACAGCATCAACCGCCCCTTATCAGCCAATGAGCGCCCCGCGCCGGCGATCAGACCCTCACCCGCTGCGAACGGGGCGATATGAATCATATTGGCGCAGAACATTGCATGCCATGGCGCGGATCGATCCGCCTCGCCCCAATCCGTGCGCGTCGTATCGATCGTGAGCGGGCCTCGAAGGCGGTCATGTCCAGCCTGCGCGCGCCACGCGGTCTGGCTCGCCTGACTGGCAGGATCGATATCTGAATAGGTCCAGATCAGGCCTGATGTCGCGGCGGTGATATGCGCGCCATGCTCGCCGGTTCCAGACGCGATTTCCAGCACCCGGCCCTCGCCCGGCATGTGCCGCAGAAAGGCATCCCTGACGGCATCCTTATTGCGCCCAGTTGACGGCGAGAAACGGCGTCCGTCTTCCGTCGTACCGCGCTTTTCGAGCGCCAGAGGCTGGCCGGATCGGGCTTTTTTGATAGTCTGCATTCTCATCGGTCATGATCAGGAACTAGGACATCCCACAGCATTGCGAAAGGCGAATAAAACGCATTGCGGTTGCAGACAGTTGCGACCGATCCGGTTCGAGATTACCGTTCCGGAAAAGACCAAGGGGAGAACATGGCTGAATCGAACAAACTGGCGCCTATTCCGAAACCCGCCAGCAAGCCGATTGTCGGCAATGTGCTGTCTGTCGATGCCTCAGCTCCTTTGCAAAGCCTGAAACAATTAGCGGATGAGCAAGGCCCGATTTTCTGGCTCGACATGATGGGCACACCGATCGTGTTCGTCTCCGGCGCCGATCTTGTTGAAGAGCTATGCGATGAGAAACGGTTCGACAAAAGTGTCCGCGGCCCCTTGCGCAAATTACGGGTGATTGGCGGCGATGGCCTGTTCACAGGTGACACCAAAGCCCCGAACTGGGGCAAGGCGCACAATATCCTGATGCCGACCTTCTCGCAAAAGTCGATGCACGATTACCTCCCCATGATGATCGATATTGCGGAACAGCTAATGCTGAAATGGGAACGCCTGAATACCGATGACGAGGTTGATGTCCCCCTTGACATGATCGGTTTGACCCTCGATACGATTGGCCTGTGCGGCTTCGATTATCGCTTCAATTCTTTCTATAATGACGACTTCCATCCCTTTATCGACGCGCTGACGCGCACACTCGAAATTGCCATGATGCAACGCGGACTTCCGCTCGAGAGTTTCTTCCTGCGCGGTCGGCTCAAACAGCTCGAGCAGGATGTCGACTATATGAACACGCTGGTCGACGAAATCATTCGCGAACGTCGCAAGACGGGCGGTGACCAGAATGATCTCCTGAACTTTATGTTGGCCGGCAAAGACCCGATATCCGGAGAAGGTCTGTCAGACGAGAACATTCGCTACCAGATCAACACATTCCTGATTGCCGGTCACGAGACCACGTCAGGCATGCTGTCCTTTGCGCTATATTACTTGCTGAAAAACCCTGACGTTTTGAAACGCGCTTATCAGGAAGCCGACGAGGTGCTCGGGCGCGATGTCTCGATCCCGCCCAGCATGGCACAGATTGGACAGCTCAATTATATTCGGGCGGTCCTGCTGGAAGCATTGCGCCTCTGGCCGACGGCCCCGGCCTTCAGCGTCGCGCCGTTTGAAGATGAGATTGTTGGCGGCAAATACCCGCTGCCAAAAGGGACCTTTATCAGCGTCCTTGGACTGTCCTTGCATCGCGACAAAACCGTTTGGGGTGACGACCCGGACGCCTTCAATCCAGAGAATTTCATGGGCGATGCAGAGGCCAAGCGTCATCCAGCGGGGTATAAACCGTTCGGCAATGGTCAACGCGCCTGTATCGGCCGTCAGTTTGCGATGCAGGAAGCGGTCATGGTGATGGGCATGCTTTTACAGCGTTTCCATCTCTTCGATCACACAGATTATCAATTGAAGGTCAAAGAGACGCTATCCCTGAAGCCAGATGATTTCCGCATCAAGATCCGCGTTCGCGAAGACATCGTACGGGGCACCGGGCCGGTTGCGGTCGCCGATGGCGCCTCCGAGGACAAGCCGGATCACGCGAGACGTCCGAAACATGATACGCCGCTCTGCGTGCTCTATGGCTCCAATCTTGGCACCACAGAAGGGCTCGCCCGCGAAGTCGCGCAGACCGCCGAGCTGAATGGCTTCTCGGTCACAATGGCCGCTTTGGATGATTATATTGGACGCCTGCCAACCGAAGGCGCTGTGATCCTGTTAAGTGCCTCCTATAATGGTGCGCCGCCGAACAATGCGGTGAAATTTGTCGATTGGCTCGACACGGCAGCCAACGGCGATGTCGACGGCGTCTCTTACATGGTCTTCGGATGCGGCAGCCGCGACTGGGCGGCGACCTTCCAGACCATTCCTCGACAGATTGACGCGCGCATGCAGGCCTTGGGCGCCAACCGCCTGGCCGACCGTGCCGAGGGGGATGCCCGCGATGACCTGGATGGCCAGTTCCAGACCTGGCTGGAATCGCTGTGGCCAACCCTGGGCGAGGCCCTGGATATTGGCATCGATTTTACCAGCCCGATCGCCGCAGAACCACTCTACAAAGTCGAGATCGCGGAGAGCGTCACCGCTAATCCGGTCGCCAATCAGGCCGGTGCCGTGGATATGCGCGTGCTGGAAAATCGCGAACTTCAAACGCCTGTCGACGGCAGCGACGAAGTGCGCTCAACGCGGCATATCGAAATCGCCTTGCCTGAAGGGGTCGAGTATCAACCGGGCGATCATCTTTGTGTCGTTCCGGTCAATCCGCCTGAACTGGTCGAACGCGCGCTCAAGCGGATCGGCATTGATGCTGACGCCTATATCCGCGTCGAGACGCGCAGTCAGATGCGCGGGCCATTTCCAAGCGGCAGTACATTCTCGGTTCGACGCCTAGCCGAACGCTATGGCGAGTTGCAAGCCATCGCGACGCGCAAGGATATCGGCATATTGGCGACCCACACGCACTGCCCGGACAGTAAACCAAAATTGGAAGCCCTGGCCGCGCCCGAAAAAGATGGCGTTGATCTGTATCGCCGCGAGGTCCAGGCCAAGCGCAAATCAGTCCTCGATATTCTCGAAGAGTTTCCAGCTTGCGAGCTTCCATTCGCAGTGTTTCTGGAGCTGATCCCATTGCTGACACCGCGCTATTATTCGATCTCGTCGTCCATGGCGGCGCAGTCGGATCGCTGCTCGATTACGGTCGGCCTGGTCGAAGGTCCGGCCCGGTCTGGCAATGGCACCTATCATGGCATCTGCTCGACCCATCTGTCGCGCCTGTCAGAGGGCGATATCGTGCAAGCCGTGGTGCAACCGCCAAGCTCGCCCTTCCGTTTGCCCGACGATCCTGCGGTGCCGATTGTGATGATTGGGCCAGGCACCGGTCTGGCGCCGTTCCGCGGCTTCACCCAAGCCCGCCAGGCCGCGAAGGCAGGCGGCGCCGCGCTCGGCGATGCCCTGCTCTTCTTTGGCTGCCGCCATCCTGACCAGGACTTCATCTATGCGGACGAATTGAAAGCCGCGGCAGCGGACGGCATTGTTACGCTCCACACGGCATTCTCTCGCGCGCAAGCGGAACGCGTCTATGTGCAGGACGTTTTGCGCAAAGAGCATGAAGCGGTTTGGGATCTGATAGAGCGCGGCGCGGTCATATATGTCTGCGGCGACGGTTCCAGCATGGAGCCAGATGTCCGGCGCACACTGACCAAAATGTATGCCGAACATAAGGATGTCAGCTTCGGCGAAGCCGAGGCCTGGATGGAAGAGTTCGCCTCAAGCGGCCGATACGTGCTCGACGTCTGGGCGGGTTGATCGCGGCACGCCGCGGCGCGAATAGACGAACTCTTCGGCATCAAGCGCCACAGCTGGCAGCTCTACGCACTCTTGCCAGTAATCCTGCGTGTGTTGCCAGATCGGATCGCTGCCACGTTTTGGCATCAAATGCATCGAACGCATCAAATAGCCCGGATTGAAATTATCCGAGTCCATCCAGGGCAGGAGTTCCATCGTCTGATCTTCAGCGCGCAACTCGACCAGAACTTCATCCATACCGGTCGTATCCATGTGATTGAGCAGACGACACACAAAGTCACCCAATAGATCGACCCGCAGAGTCCAGCTGGCGCGGAAATAGCCGAACACCCAGACCATATTGGGCACGCCGGTGAACATCATGCCGCGATAGGTCACAGTCTGGCTGAAATCTACGGGGGCTCCATCCACCTCGAACGGTATCCCGCCTAATACGGATAGATTGAACCCGGTCGCAGTGATGATGATGTCGGCGTCGAGATGTTGTCCGGATTTGAGCTGAATGCCGTCTGCCGTAAAGCGCTCAATCTCGTCGGTCACCACGCTGGCCGCGCCGCTGGCAATGCCCTGGAACAGGTCGCCATCCGGAATGAAAGCCAGGCGTTGCTGCCAGGGCCGGTATTTCGGGGTGAAATGGGTTTCGATGTCGAAATCTGGACCGAGATATTCCCGCGCGGCTTCCAGCAATTCCGCCTTCACCACGTCCGGCTCAGTCAGGCAGCGCTGGCATGTCTCGTCCTGATCGAACAGCGCCTTCTTGCGCGCAATATCGTGCACCAAATCATCCGACACACCTATTCGGCGTAACTCGTCTGCGAGTTCATTGCGGTTCTCAGCCGGGAAGAAATAGGTCGGCGATCGCTGCAGCAAGGTGACGTGCTCACACGCACCCGCAATCGCGGGCACCAGTGTCGCAGCCGTCGCACCTGAGCCGATACAGACCACTTTCTTGCCTTTGAGATCTGTTTCTTCCGGCCAGGTTTGCGGATGGATAATGTCGCCTTGGAACGCGTCCATACCTTCCCATTCCGGGGTGTAGCCTTGTGCATGATTATAGTAGCCCTGGCACATCCACAGGAAGGTACAGGTATAGATTTTCTCCGTCTCGGTGATGGTGTCGACAACCCGAACGGTCCATTGCTTTGCGTCTGAAGAATAAGAGGCCCCGACGATCCTGTGGGAATATTGAATGTGACGGGCAAGATCATTCTCGTCGATGACTTCGCCCATATAGGTCAAGATCTCATCCGCGGTCGCGATTGGCGGACCGATCCAGGGTTTGAAGCGATAGCCGAACGTGTACAGGTCGCTATCCGACCGGATGCCAGGATAAGTATGGGTCAGCCAGGTGCCGCCAAAACTCTCCAAAGCCTCAAGGATCAGAAAGGACTTCCCGGCGCATTGCGCCTGGAGATGGTAGGCTGAGCCGATGCCGGAAATCCCGGCACCCGCAATCAGCACATCAAAATGACCTTCAATCGTCTGTGACGCCATATTGGCAACCTCCCATGCGTTTCATGAGAGGCTGGCCGGCATGGGCATCGCCGCCAATAGGGAAGATGCCCTATCTGCCGCGGCGACACGTGCAGCTAAGCGCGCGCTTCGAAGCGATCACGAAGGATGGGTTTCAGAATTTTCCCGTTGGCGTTGCGCGGTAACGGTTCATCCTGGAACTGGATTTCGACCGGCACTTTGAACGATGCCAGCTGATTGCGCACATGTGCGCGCAGCTCGTCTTCGCTGGCCTCCATGCCAGGTTTCAACTGCACCACTGCACCGACTTCCTGTCCGAGCACTTTGTGCGGAATGCCGACTACGGAAGCATCCATAACAGCCGGATGGTCATACAGCGCGCTTTCAACCTCGATACAGTAGATGTTTTCGCCGCCGCGGATCAGCATATCCTTGGCGCGGTCGACCAGGTAGAGGAAGCCCTCTTCATCCAAACGGGCCAAATCGCCGGTCACGACCCAGCCATCGATGAAGGTCTCGGCTGAGGCTTCCGGCTTGTTCCAATAGGCTTTGCAATTCATCGGACCTTTGCACCACAGCTCGCCGACCTCGCCCGCAGGTAGAACCTTGCCGTCTGGATCAACGATCTTGTACTCGACCGCACCAGGAGGGGCGCCGGCGCTGTTCGGGCGGTTGACATAGTCTTCGCCGAGATTGACCGATGAGGTCGCGCAAGTCTCGGTCATGCCCCAGCCATTGCCCGGCGCTGCTTCGGGGAAGCGTTTCTTGATCGTGGCGACCAATTCCGGCGCGGACGGCGCCCCGCCATACGAGACTGCCTTGATCGAAGACAGATCATATTGATCGCGCTCAGGATGCTCCAGCAATTGCCAGGCAATCGCTGGCACACCGCCGACATTATTGATGCTTTCGCGCTCGATGATCGGCAAGGCCTCGCCTGCATCCCACTTGTACATGGACACAATCTTATTGCCTTGAAGCATGCTCGGGATCAGCACAGCAAACGCGCCGGTCGCGTGAAAGAACGGTATCGCCAACAAGGTCGCGTTCTGCTCATTCGGATCCGGCTCTGGCGGCTCTTCACCGCGACGCAGCAACATACGCAACTGGCAAGTTAGCGAGTTCAGCATGTTGGAAATGATGGCGCGATGAGATGCCAGCGCCCCTTTCGGACGGCCGGTCGTGCCGGACGTATACATTATGGTGGCATCATCATCGGGTTGAAGATCGACGTCTGGCAATCCGATTTGCGGAAGATCTGCCCAGCTGGTGGCCGGTCCGATCAGCGACTCCATTGCCTGAACATTGTCACCTGGCAAATCGCCACTCGCCCGCGCCACGATAATATGTTCGAGCGCTGACAGATTGCCGAGATGGTCCTGAATCCGCGCCAGGATTTGCGGATCGACAACGGCGACTTTGGCGCCGGAATCCTGCAAGCCATATTCAAGCTCATCTCCGGTCCACCAGGAATTCATCGGTGTCGCAATGGCCCCTAAGGACAAAGCGGCGAAGAAAGGCACCGGCCATTGTGGGAAGTTTCGCATGATCACCGCGACGCGATCACCCTTCTCGACGCCATAGGTTTCGCGCAAGGCTTGAGCGAAGGGCTCAACCGCGCGGGCTAACGCGGCATAGGTCACGCGTTCGTCTTCATAGACCAGAGAATCGCGTGCACCGAATTGCGGTTCGGCCAGTTCGAGAATGGTCCGAATGGTCGGCGGGGCATCGACATAGACCTTCATCGGCACGCCGCCAATGGTTGCGTCACCAAGTTTCAAAGGGGTGTCAGATGCGGCCAGCGCGGCATTGGCCTGGGCGATTGAAATTACGGGCCAACCGTCTGGCAAAGCTGCTGCGGCCATGAATATCCTCCGGGTTTTTTATCTTATTCCCATCGGATATGCGGCAAGCTTGGCCCCTACGGAAGGGGCGACGCAGCGGCAGGCCTGTATTTGTTTGAATTTTGAGCCGGTTTACTCGTCAAAAGCGATCAAAACGTCGGCCGGGAGATACGTGCCGCCATCGAAATGCTGATACGCATCCAAAGCGAGGACCAATGGCGGAACCGGATCGATCACGACGCTTGGTACTGTTGGTAAATCACTCAACACATCCAAAGATACCGCATCGGCATAAAGCTCAACTTGGGATTCTGTTTCCGGATTCATCATGAAAACGCCGATGAACGCTAGGATTCCAGCTATAAAAACCGTAAAAAACGATTGCATTTTGGGGACTACTCCCAACTACTCTACCTGCCCCCACGAGCAATCCTTATGCCAGACTCCCTAATTTGGCGAGTTACATTTTGCAGAAAAATTTAAGAAAGTTGTAACTCTTTCAAAATGGCACATAGCAAACCAGCGCTGACCATGGGTCAGCGCTGGCGCTCAGTCTCGTACAAGGCTGTGTTCTACAGCGGAGCCTGAAACCCTATTTTCCGAAGTCGCAAAACCGGACGGTGCGCTCGGTGCCATCAGGCTCAACCAGGCCATAACTGGGGCCGGTCAGCTCCGCGGAATCACAGAGATAGCCGATCTGATACATGTCGAGGATATAGTCATTTTCGGGGGACAGCGCGTTCTCGAACATGATGTCCGCGGCGGTCTGATGTTCGCC